>NZ_JBHYMS010000097.1:0-16794 GCF_042743185.1 Inquilinus sp. NPDC058860
CCTCCACGCATTCGCGCGCGGACCCGCCCAGCCCCTCCCCCCTCCCGCAAGGGGAGGGGGGACAAGAAAACACTGCAATCACGCCTCGATCCGCACACCCGCCGGGCCGGGCTCCACCGTGCCGATCCGGCGGGCGGCCGGATGGCCGGCTGCCACAATACGGGCCAGGAGATCGTCGGCCCGGTCGGCGGCGCAGGACACCAGCAGCCCGCCCGAGGTCTGCGGGTCGGTCAGCAGGTGCCGGCGCCACTCCGGCAGGCCGGGCGGCAGCGTCACCTCCGCCCCGTAGCTGGCCCAGTTGCGGTGCGAGGCGCCGGTGACGCAGCCGTCCCGCGCCAGCGCCTCGGCTCCCGCGAACAGCGCCGGCCCGTCCTGCCGGATCGCCAGGGTGACGCCGGCGCCGCGCGCCATCTCCAGCCCATGGCCGAGCAGGCCGAAGCCGGTGACGTCGGTGACGGCGTGCACCGCCTCCTCCCGCCCCAGCTCGGCCCCGATGCGGTTCAGCTGGGTGGTGCTGGCGACCATCTCGGCATAGCCCTCGGCCGACAGCGCCTCCTTCTTGAAGGCGGCGGAGTAGATGCCGACGCCCAACGCCTTGGTCAGGATCAGCGCGTCGCCGGGCCGCGCGCCGGAGTTCCGGCGCAGCTCCGACGGCCGGCAGGTGCCGATCACCGCCAGGCCGTAGATCGGCTCCGGCGCGTCGATCGAATGGCCGCCGGCGACCGGGATCCCGGCCTCGGCGCAGATCGAGGCGCCGCCGGCCAGGATCTCGCGCACCGTCTCCGCCGGCAGCTTGCCCAGCGGCATGCCGAGGATGGCCAGCGCGAAGATCGGCTGCCCGCCCATGGCGTAGACGTCGGAGATGGCGTTGGTGGCCGCGATCCGCCCGAAATCGCGCGGGTCGTCGACCACCGGCATGAAGAAGTCGGTGGTGGCGATGACGCAGCGGTCGTCGTCGAGCTGCCAGACCGCGGCGTCGTCGCCGGTCTCGGTGCCGACCAGCAGCTGGCGGAACGGCGCCGCCGCCGGCTGGCCGGCCAGCAGCTCCTGCAGCACGGCGGGGGCCAGCTTGCAGCCGCAGCCGCCGCCATGCGCCAGGCTGGTCAGGCGGACCGGGCCAGGGGTGCTGTCGCTGTCGCGGATTGCCGGGATCATGGGGGCTTCCTCTCGGTCAGGCCGTGATCTCGGCCGCGTCCATATTGTAGGCGAAGGCCTCGGCGTCGAGGCAGTCGAGCCGGACGCCCGCCACCTCGGCCTGAGGATACATCAGGAAGCCGACCGCCGGCCCGGCGCTGCCGGGCAGCGCCACCTCATGGGCGTCGTTATAGGCGATCCAGTTGCCCTCCCAGGCGCCGAACAGGCCGCGGTGCGCCGCGGCCACCTTGGGGTCGTCGAGGGCGAGCCTGCCCGGCGGCTCCTCCAGCGCGACCTTGCGCACATCGGCGGGGTCGGCCGCGACCCAGCCGAAGCCGGCCAGATGGACCTCGGCCCGGCAGTGCTGCGCCCTGGTGACGGTCGCGCTGTTGGCGCCGAGGCTGCTGTAGCCGAAGCGGGACGGCGCGACGCGGATGCCGTACACGTCCCGCGCGGGAATGCCGGAGGCGCGCGCCAGGCCGACGAACAGCGCGTTGATGTCGGCGCATTTGCCGCCGATCGGCGCGCCGGCCTGCAGCATCGCCGCGACGTCGCCGCTGCCGCAGCCGCGCACGGCGGCGTCGCGGTAGGTGTTCGCCACCACCCATTCGTAGAGGGCGCGGGCCTTGGCGAGGTCGCCGTCGGCGCCGGCGGTGATGCGGCCGGCCGTCTCCCGGACGATGCCGTCGGTCGGGATCAGCGCGGCGGGCTGCAGATAGCGCCCGCGCTCCGCGCCGGACAGGGCCGGCGCCGCGCCGGGCGCCGCGAAATCGACCGCGCGGTCGCGCAGCGCCGCCAGGCTGGTCACCTCCGCCCTGGGCGCGGTCTCGTCCGCCGCCCAGGCGAGATGCAGCAGGGCCGCGCCAGACGCCGGGTCGTGCTCGATCGCCGCGGCGGCTGCGTTGGCGGTCCAGCGCGTGTCGCCCGGGCGGCTCCAGCCCGCCGCCTCCAGCCCGGGCAGCGGCACCCAGGCCTCGACCCGGCCGGGTCCGACCCTGGCGCGGTCGAAGGCGATGCGGGTGGTCAGCGCGAAGCTGCGCCAGTCGCCCGGCGACGGGGCGAACACGGTATCGGCCGCCGCGGCCCGCCTGGCCAGGGAGGGAGTGGCCAGGGCGACGGACAGGGCGACACCCGCCCGGAGGACATCACGACGGCTGCTCATGGTTTGCGCTCCTGATCCGCGCGCAGGCGCGGGCGGCCCGACAGGGCCGGCTGCGGGAATTCGAGGATGATGGACGTCGGCGGCACCAGCGGCCAAGCAGCATCGCGCCGCCCTGAGGGCGGCCGGACCGGCCTGTCGGCATCGATGCAGCCCCGCGACGCGGGAGCGCTGGGGAACGCCACGGCGGCGATTAGACGGCGAAGCCGGGCGGAAGGTCAACCGAAGCCTGCCGCGACTCGCCGCCTCGGCATCCCTTTTCGCCTGCACGATGGGCCGCAATAAGCTGTTGTAATAGCGAAACAATACGAAGGTATAGGACGCCATCGCCTGTTTGACTTGGAACCGTTCCAAGCGTAGCCTTTGTCCCAATTCGGTATGTTTTTTGCGGAACAGGCTTCCGGGAGGTCCAGATGGACATGAAGCTCTCGCGCCGCGGCTTCCTGAAAGGGGCCGGCGCGGGTGTGGCGGGCACGACGCTCGGGGCCTTCGGCTTCGGCGACATCGAAGCGGCCTACGCCGCGGCGATCAGGCCGTTCAAGCTCGCCAACACCACCGAGACCCGCAACACCTGCACCTACTGTTCGGTGGCCTGCGGCATCATCCTCTATTCCAAGGGCGACCTGCGGAAGGGCGAGAAGGCCGAGATCACCCATATCGAGGGCGATTCGGACCACCCGACCAACCGCGGCACGCTGTGCCCGAAGGGTGCGGCGCTGCTGGACACGGTCCGGTCCGCCCAGCGGCTGCAGTATCCGATGCTGCGGCGCCCGGGTTCCGACAAGTTCGAGCGGGTCTCCTGGGACGAGGCGCTGGACAAGATCGCCCGCGCCATGAAGGACGACCGCGACGCGAACTTCATCGCCAAGAACAAGGACGGCACGACGGTCAACCGATGGCTGACCACGGGGTTCCTCGCGGCCTCGGCGACCACCAACGAAACCGCCTACGCCACCTACAAGGTGGTGCGCAGCACCGGCATTCTGGCGTTCGACAACCAGGCGCGCGTCTGACACGGCCCGACGGTGGCGAGTCTCGCCCCGACATTCGGCCGTGGAGCCATGACGAACTCCTGGACCGACATCAAGAACACCGACCTCGTCGTCATCATGGGCGGCAACGCCGCCGAGGCCCATCCCTGCGGCTTCAAATGGGTGACGGAGGCCAAGGCCAACCGCGGCGCCAAGCTGATCGTCGTCGACCCGCGCTTCACCCGCTCGGCGTCGGTGGCGGACTACTACGCGCCGATCCGGCAGGGCACGGACATCGCCTTCCTGCTGGGCCTGATCAACCAGTGCATCCAGAACGACAAGGTGCAGTGGGAGTATGTGAAGGCCTTCACCAACGCCACCTTCCTGGTGAAGGAGGGCTTCACGTACAGCGACGGCCTGTTCACGGGCTATGACGAGCAGAAGCGCGACTACGACCGGTCGACCTGGGACTACGAGATCGGCCCGGACGGCTACGCCGTGGTCGACGATACGCTGCAGCATCCGCGCTGCGTCTGGAACCTGCTGAAGCAGCACGTCGCCGTCTACACGCCGGAGATGGTCGAGCGCATCACCGGCACGCCGAAGGACAAGTTCCTGAAGGTGGCCGAGATGGTCGGCGAGTGCTCGTCGCCGACCAAGGCGATGACCTCGATGTACGCGCTGGGCTGGACGCAGCATTCCAAGGGCGCCCAGAACATCCGCACCATGGCGATGCTGCAGCTGATCCTGGGCAACATCGGCATCCGCGGCGGCGGCATGAACGCGCTGCGCGGCCATTCCAACATCCAGGGGCTAACCGATATCGGGCTCTTGTCGAATTCGCTGCCCGGCTACATGAACCTGCCGCGGGACACGGAAAAGGACTTCGCCACCTACATGTCGACCCGCGGCTACAAGCCGCTGCGGCCGAACCAGACCAGCTTCTGGCAGAACTACAGGAAGTTCTTCGTCAGCTTCCAGAAGGCGATGTTCGGCGCGGCGGCGACGCCGGAGAACGACTTCGCCTATGACTGGCTGCCGAAGCTCGACGTGGCCAACTACGACATCCTGCGGGCCTTCGAGCTGATGAAGCAGGGCAAGATGAACCTCTATTTCTGCCAGGGGTTCAACCCGCTTCAGGCCTTCCCGAACAAGGCCAAGCTGGCCGAGGCGCTGGCCAAGCTGAAGCTGCTGGTGATCATGGACCCGCTGGAGACGGAGACGGCGCGGTTCTGGGAGAACCACGGCGTCTACAACGATGCGGCCACCGCCTCGATCCAGACCGAGGTGATCCAGCTGCCCACCACCTGCTTCGCCGAGGACGAGGGGTCGCTGGTCAATTCCGGGCGCTGGCTGCAATGGCACTGGCCCGGCGGCACGCCCCCGGGCGAGGCCAGGACCGACGCCTGGATCATGGCGCAGATCCATCTGCGGCTGAAGGAGATGTACCGGACGGAGGGCGGGGCCTTCCCCGACCCGATCCTGAACCTGAACTGGGCCTACGCCGACCCGGGCGAGCCGAAGGCGGAGGAGCTGGCGAAGGAGATGAACGGGTCCGCCCTGGCGGACCTGTTCGACCCGGCCGACCCGACCAAGAAGATCGTCGAGGCCGGCAAGCAGCTGCCGAGCTTCGCGGTGATGCGCGACGACGGGTCGACCGCCAGCGGCTGCTGGATCTACACCGGCAGCTTCACCGAGGCCGGCAACATGATGGCCCGGCGCGACAACTCCGACCCGGACGACACCGGCGCCTATCTGAACTGGGCGTTCGCCTGGCCGGCCAACCGGCGGATCCTGTACAACCGCGCCTCCTGCGACGTCTCCGGCAAGCCCTGGGACCCGTCCCGCAAGCTGATCGAATGGAACGGCAGCAAATGGACCGGCTATGACGTCCCCGACATCTCGCCGACGGCGAAGCCGGAGGATGTCGGGCCGTTCATCATGAACGCGGAAGGCGTCTCGCGGCTGTTCGCCCGCGGCATGATGCGGGAAGGCCCGTTCCCGGTGCATTACGAGCCGTTCGAGAGCCCGGTCGCCAACGCCATCGCGCCGAAGGTGCGGGGCAACCCGGCGGCCCGGGTGTTCCAGGACGACTTCGCCCAGTTCGCGGATATCGGCTCGCCGGACTTCCCCTACGCCGCGACCTCCTACCGGCTGACGGAGCATTTCCACTACTGGACCAAGAACAACCACGTGAACGCGGTCCTGCAGCCGGAGTTCTTCGTCGAGATCTCGGAGCAGCTGGCGGCGGAGAAGGGCATCGCCAAGGGCGGCTGGGTCCGGGTGTGGTCGAAGCGCGGCTCGGTCTTCGCCAAGGCGGTGGTGACCAAGCGGATCCGGCCGCTGGTGTGCGACGGCAAGACCGTGCACATCGTCGGCATCCCGATCCATTGGGGCTTCGTCGGCGCCGCCCGGAAGGGCTTCGGGGCGAACGTCCTGACCCCCTTCGTCGGCGACGCCAACATCGAGACGCCGGAGTTCAAGGCCTTCTGCGTCAACATCGAGGCCTCGTCCGGGCCGCCGGTGGCGTGAGGGAGATAGGACCATGTTCCCCCCGATCCCCAACCCCACCGTCGCCCCGGGCGCCGCGAAATTCGGCGACCAGGACCTGATCCGGCGCTCCGCCTCCACGATCACCCCGGCCGCCGTGCGGCAGACCGAGGTGGCCAAGCTGATCGACGTGTCGAAATGCATCGGCTGCAAGGCCTGCCAGTCGGCCTGCGTCGAGTGGAACGACACGCATGAGCCGGTCGGCGTGAACTTCGGCGTCTACGACAATCCGCACGACCTGACGCCGGACATGTTCACGCTGATGCGGTTCACCGAATGGGAGAATCCGGAGACCCAGAACCTCGAATGGCTGATCCGCAAGGACGGCTGCATGCATTGCGAGGACCCAGGCTGCCTGAAGGCCTGCCCGGCGCCGGGCGCCATCGTGCAGTACTCGAACGGCATCGTCGACTTCGTGCACGAGAACTGCATCGGCTGCGGCTATTGCATCAAGGGCTGCCCGTTCAACATCCCGCGCATCTCCAAGACCGACCACAAGGCCTACAAGTGCACGCTGTGCTCCGACCGCGTCGCGGTCGGCCAGGGCCCGGCCTGCCAGAAGGCGTGCCCGACCCAGGCCATCGTGTTCGGCACCAAGGACGAGATGAAGGAATGGGCGGACTTCCGGATCAAGGACCTGAAGTCCCGCGGCTTCGAGAATGCCGGGCTGTACGACCCGCCCGGCGTCGGCGGCACGCACGTCATGTATGTGCTGCACCACGCCGACAAGCCGGAGATCTATGCCGGCCTGCCGAACAACCCGACCATCAGCCCGATCGTCGAGGCCTGGAAGGGCGTGACCAAGGTCGTCGGGCTCGGTGCCATCGGCCTGGCCGCCGTGGCCGGCGTGCTGCACCACCTCTTCGCCGGCGCCAACCGCGTCACGCCGGAGGATGAGCAGCACGCCGAGGAGCTGACGGAGGAGCGACGCCCATGACCGCCGCCGCCGACCGCAGGCCGGACGACGTCTCGCCGGGCGACGACGTCCATCCCGGCAAGCCGGTGGTCGTCGACCGCTACACGGTCGGCGCCCGGATCAACCACTGGATCACGGCCACCAGCCTGGTGCTGCTGGCACTGTCCGGGCTGGCGATGTTCCACCCCAGCCTGTTCTTCCTGACCGCGCTGTTCGGCGGCGGGCAGATGACACGGACGCTGCATCCCTGGATCGGCGTGGTGCTGTTCTTCTCCTTCGCCGGCCTGTTCATCCGCTTCTGGAAGGCCAATCTGTGGAAGAGCGAGGACAACACCTGGCTGCGCCGGGCGCGCGACGTGCTGGCCGGGCGCGAGGAGAACCTGCCCGAGCTGGGCAAGTACAATGCCGGCCAGAAATTCGTGTTCTGGGGCATGTCGATCCTGATCATCGTCCTGATCGGCAGCGGCTTCGTGGTCTGGGACCAGTACTTCTATCCGTTCACCACGATCGAGCAGAAGCGCATCGCCATCCTGGTGCACGCCCTGGCGGCGGTGGTGATCATCTGCGTCTGGATCGTCCACGTCTATGCGGCGATCTGGGTCCGTGGCACCATCGGCGCCATGACCAGGGGCCGGGTGACCGGCGGCTGGGCCTGGCGCCACCACCGCAAATGGCTGCGCGAGCTGGTGGCGCGGCGGCCCGGCGCGGACAAGAAGACGGCCCCGTAGACACAGCAGTGACGAGTCCCGCATCACGTGGCCCGTCGGGTTCGTGAGGATCGAGAATGAGTGATGATACGGCCCGGCCCGACCCGACCGTGATCGGCGAGGTCGCGGCCCCGCCCTTCGCCCGCCTGCCGGACCCGCTGCAGCTGTGCATCGACCGTACCCTGCGCCTGCGGGCCCTGGCGCCCTCGAGCGAGATCGGCCCCTATCTGCGCTTCCTGGCCGACCTCGTCGAGCTGCAGTACCGGATCCAGGACGACCTGCCCGAACCGGCGATGCCCGACGCGGCGGCGCTGGCCCGCGCCCGCACCCATGCCATGCCGCCGCTGGACCGCGCCGGCTTCACCCCAGACGCGGCCTTCGAGGCGACCTTCGACCGGTTCACCGGCGCCGCGGCCGAGATCGCGATGCCGCCGGCGGCGGCCGAGGCGCTGGAACGGGTGCGCGCGGCCGACCGGGCCGGGCGCGACGGCATGCTGCGCGCCGTTCTGTCGGGCGCGATCCCGGCGGACGCCCTGGCCGAGCACGCCTTCGTCGCGGCGGCCCTGCAGGTCCATTTCAGCCGGATGGCCGCGCGGCTGGACGCCGCGGCGCTGGGGCCGGTCGGCGACGGCGCCTGCCCCTGCTGCGGCGGGCCGCCGGTCAGCACCATGGTGGTCGGCTGGCGCGGCGCGCACGGTATCCGCTTCTGCGCCTGCAGCCTGTGCGGCACCTGCTGGCACCACGTCCGGATCAAATGCGTGCTGTGCGGCAGCACCGAGGGCATCGGCTATCAGGAGGTCGAAGGCGGCGCCGGCACGGTGAAGGCCGAGACCTGCGACAGCTGCCACCGTTATGTGAAGGTGCTGTACCAGGTGAAGGACGCCGATCTGGAGCCGGTGGCGGACGACGCGGCCAGCCTGGGCCTCGACCTGCTGATGAGCGAGGGCCCGTACGAGCGCGGCGGCTTCAACCCCTTCCTGCTGGGCTATTGACATGGCCGGCGACGCAGCCGCCCGCCCCCAACTCGCGCGACTGCGCGGCCTGCCCTCGGTCGACCAGGTGCTGAAGACCCCGGCCGCCGCGACGGCGCTGGCCGCCTTCGGCCATGCCCAGATCGCCGCCGCGGTGCGCGGCGCCCTGGCCGTGGCGCGGGAGGCGGTGCGCGCGGGTTCGCCCGTGCCCGACGCCGATGGCGTGGCGGCGACCGCCGCGGCGATGCTGGCCGCCGGTGCCCGTTCGACCCAGCGGCCGGTGTTCAACCTGACCGGCACGGTGCTGCACACCAATCTCGGCCGCGCCCTGTTGGCCGAGGCGGCGGTGGAGGCGGCGGTCGAGGCCATGCGCAGCCCGGTGTCGCTGGAGTTCGACCTCACGACCGGCCAGCGTGGCGAGCGCGACGACCATCTGCGGGATCTGCTGCGCGAGCTGACCGGCGCCGAGGACGCCACCGTGGTCAACAACAATGCGGCGGCGGTGCTGCTGGCGCTGAACACGCTCGGCCAGGGGCGCCGGTCGATCATCTCGCGCGGCGAGCTGATCGAGATCGGCGGCGCCTTCCGCATGCCCGACATCATGGCGCGCGCCGGCACGGTGCTGACCGAGGTCGGCACCACCAACCGCACCCATCCTAAGGACTACACGGCGGCGCTGGGGCCCGAGGCCGGGCTGATCCTGAAGGTCCACACCTCGAACTACCGCATCGCCGGCTTCACCGCCGAGGTTGCCGCGGGGGAATTGGCACCACTCGCCCGGGCGCACGGCATCCCGCTGGTGCACGATCTCGGCTCCGGCACCCTGGCCGATCTCTCGGCCATCGGCCTGGCGCATGAGCCGACGGTGCGCGAGGCCGTGGCCGACGGCGCCGACCTCGTCACCTTCTCCGGCGACAAGCTGCTGGGCGGCCCGCAGGCCGGCTTCATCGTCGGCCGCGCGGAGCTGATCGCCGCGATCAACCGCAACCCGATGAAGCGGGCCCTCAGGGTCGACAAGATCCGGCTGGCGGCGTTGGAGGCGACGCTGCGCCTCTATCGCGACCCCGCCCGGCTGGCCGAGCGCCTGCCGACCCTGCGCCTGCTGGCGCGCAGGGCCGAGGAGATCGAGGCGCAGGTCCGCCGCATCCTGCCGGCCGTGGAACAGGCGCTGGCCGGCCGCGCCGCTGTCGAGGTCCGGGCCTGCGCCAGCCAGATCGGCTCCGGCGCCCTGCCGCTGGAGACGCTGCCCAGCGCCGCCCTGGCCCTGATCCCGCGGGAGGGAAGCGGCCGGGCGCTGGATACCCTGGCGGCCGCGCTGCGCGGGCTGCCGGTGCCGGTGATCGGGCGCATCGCCGACGGCGCGCTGCTGCTGGACCTGCGCTGCCTGGAGGACGAGGCTGGGTTCCTGGCGTCCCTCGCCGCGCTCGCGCCCGGAGCGAGCGATGAGCTGGCTTGACCGCCTTCGCTTGGGCCGGGCGGCGCCGGAGCCGGCCGCCCCCTCCCCCACCATCGCCGACCAGCTGACCGCCGCCTCGGCCGCGGCACGCGCCGGCGACCATGCCGCCGCCCTCGCCATCTGGGGGCCGCTGGCACGGGAGGGCGTGGCCCGGGCGCAGAGCAATGTCGGCGCCTGCTTCGCGGAGGGGCTGGGGGTCGAGCGCGACCTCACCCTCGCCATGCGCTGGCTGGGCCTGGCGGCGGAGGCCGGCGACCCGGTCGGCCAGCGCAACCTGGCGACGCTGCATTTCCGCGGCGAGGGCGTGGCGCGGGACGACGGCCGGGCCGCCGCGCTGTACCGCGCCGCCGCCGAGCAGGGCGACGCCGCGGCCCAGGACATGCTGAGCTGGATGCTGGTGGAGGACGGCGCTCTGTTCGATCCGGCCGAGGCGCGGCTGTGGGCGCAGCGCGCCGCCGAGCAGGGTGTCGCCTCGGCCATGACTCGGCTGGGCATGCTGCATCATAACGCGCTCGGCGTGACGCGCGACCCGGCCGAGGCCGTGCGTTGGTGGCGCATGGCCGCCGATCGCGGCGAACCCGATGCGCAATCCATGCTCGGCGCGGCCTATCACCTGGGATCCGGCGTGGCGGCGGATCCGGTCCTGGCCCTGGCCTGGCTGATGCGGGGCGCCGCCGGGGGCAGCGCGCTGGCCGGCCGGTTCCTCGGGCCGGCCCGGGCCGCGCTCGGCCTCGCCGGGATCGCCGAGGCCGAGGCCCTGGCCCGCCGCCCCCTGCCGGAGGCAGCGCCGTGATCATCGGCACCGCCGGCCATATCGACCACGGCAAGACCGCGCTGGTGCGGGCGCTGACCGGCGTCGACACCGACCGGCTGAAGGAGGAGAAGGCCCGCGGCATCACCATCGATCTCGGCTTCGCCTACCAGCCGACGCCGGACGGCGAGGTGCTGGGCTTCATCGACGTTCCCGGCCATGAGCGGCTGGTGCACACCATGCTGGCCGGCGCCTCCGGCATCGATTTCGTGCTGCTGGTGGTGGCGGCCGATGACGGGGTGATGCCGCAGACCCGCGAGCACCTGGCGATCGTCGACCTGCTCGGCATCTCCCGCGGCGTGGTCGCCCTGAACAAGGCCGACCTGGCCGCCCCCGACCGGCGCGCGGCGGTGGCGGCGGAGATCCGCGCGGCCTTGGCCGGCACCGCGCTGGCCGGGGCCGACATCCTGCCGGTCTCGGCGGTGACCGGCGAGGGCGTCGCGGAGCTTGGCGAGCGGCTGGCGCTGGAGGCGATGGAGTTCGCCGGCCGCGAGGCGGCGGGGCGGTTCCGGCTGGCGGTCGACCGGTCCTTCACCCTGCGCGGCGCCGGCACCGTCGTCACCGGCACGGTGCTGTCGGGATCGGTCGCGGTCGGCGACCAGCTGGTGGCCAGCCCGTCCGGCCTGCCGGTGCGGGTGCGCTCGATCCATGCGCAGAACCGCCCGGCCGAGCGCGGCCGCGCCGGCGAGCGCTGCGCCCTGAACCTGGCAGGCGAACGGGTGACGCGCGAGGCCTTCGCCCGCGGCGACGTCGTGCTCGACCCCGCCCTGCACGCCCCGACCGACCGGGTGGACGCGACGCTGCGGGTGCTGCCGGGCGAGATCAGACCGGTCGGGCAGTGGTTCCCGGTGCGCTTCCACACCGCCGCGGCCGAGACCGGGGCGCGGATCGTGCTGCTGGGCGACGACCCGATCCCGCCGGGCGGCGAGGCCTTCGTCCAGCTGGTGCTGGACCGGCCGGTCGCCGCCGCGGCGGGGGACCGCTACGTCGTCCGCGACACCTCGGCCCAGCGCACCCTCGGCGGCGGCCGCCTGGTCGACCTGCGGGCCCCGGCGCGCAAGCGCAGAGGCCCGGAGCGGCTGGCCCAGCTGGCGGCGCTGGCGCTCGACGATCCGGAGGCCGCGCTGGCCGCGCTGCTGGCCGCCCCGCAGCATCTGGTCGACCTCGACGCCTTCGGCCGCGACCGGGCGCTGGCCGCCGCGCGGGTGGACGAGCTGGCCGAACGGCTGGGCCTGGTCCGGATCGCGGCGGGCGGGCAGCGCTTCGTGCTGGCCTCGGAGGACTGGACGCGGCTGACCCAGGGGCTGCTGGAGGCGCTGGACGCCTTCCACCGCGACAATCCCGACCTGCCCGGCATCGGCTTCGAGCGGCTGCGCCTGCAGTCGCGGCCGCGCCTGCCGGCCCCGGCCTTCGCCGCCCTGCTGCGGGCGCTGGCGCGGGCCGACCAGGTGGCGCTGGACGGCGCCTGGGTCCGGCTGACCGGCCATGAGGCGCATCTGACCGAGGCCGACGAGGCGCTGTGGGCCGACATCCATCCGCGCCTCGGCGGTCCTACGCGGTTCCGCCCGCCGCGGGTGCGCGACATCGCCGGCGAGATCGGCATCGACGAGACGGAGGTCCGCCGGCTGCTGAAGCGCACCGGCCGCATGGGCCGGGTCGACGAGGTGGCGCACGACCACTTCTTCCTGCGCCCCACCGTCACCGAGATCGTCGGCGTCCTGACCGCGCTGGGCGAGGCCCATGAGACCGGCTTCACCGCGGCGCAATTCCGTGATCAGGTGGACAGTGGCCGCAAGGTCGCGATTCAGATCCTGGAGTTCTTCGATCGCCACGGGGTGACCTTGCGGCGCGGCGACCTGCGGCGGCTGAACCGGCATCGCCTGGACCTGTTTCGTCCCTCGACCGGCGAGATGCCGGCCGAGGAAGCTGGAGGAGAATCGTCCCCGGTGGGGCGTCCGGACTTCAAATCCGGGAGGGGCCGCGAGCCGGTCCTTGGTGGGTTCGACTCCCACTCTCTTCCGCCATCCTCCCGCGGCCGGCCCTGAGCGCGGCCGGCCCGCCTCCGCCGGAGGTCAGAGCAGCCCCGGCACCACCAGCGCCAGCCAGGCCAGCAGCGGGCCGATCAGCACGATGATGGCGCTGTAGATCAGCATCTGCCGGAAGAAGGCGTCGCGGTCGATGCCATGCGCGTTGGCCACCACCAGCGCGCCGTTGGTCGAGAACGGGCTGACATCGACGATGGTGGTCGAGATCGCGATCGCCGCCACCATGCCGGGCACGCCGAGATGGCCCTGCATCAGCAGCGGCACGGCGAGCGGGATGGTTGCGCCCAGCACCGCGACCGAGGACGCGAAGGCCGACACCACGCCGGCGACATAGCACAGCAGCAGCGCGCCCAGGAGCGGCGCCGCCATGGTCGAGACGCCGCCGCCGACATAGTCGACCGCGCCGGCCTTCTGCAGCACGCCGATATAGGTGATGACGCCGCCGATCAGGAGCACGGTCGACCAGCTGATCTTGTCGACCGCGCCCTTCTGCCCGCGCGGGCACAACAGCGCCAGGACCACGGCGACGCTCATCGCCACCAGCCCGACATTCAGGTTGAAGGCCAGCGAGGCGACGGCCAGCACCACCAGCCCGGCCAGGGTCAGCGCCTGCTCGCGGTCGAGCGCGACGTGATGGTCCTCGCCCTCGCGATGCACCGCCCCCGGCCGAGGCTCGGCCGGCCGCGCCGGCGTGCCGCCATGGCCGCGGACCGGGATCGAGGCGCCGGCCGGCACGGCGTCGACCAGGCCTTCGAAATCCTCGGACGGGCGCCGCACCGGCAGCCGGTGGCCGCCGAACACGAAGAAGATCACCAGCGCCACGGCGGCGTTGAAGGCCAGGCTGGACAGGAACAGCACGATCTCGTCGCCCGGCAGGCCGGCGCGCTGCACCACCTGGTTGGTGATGCCGCCATAGATGCTGATCGGCGAGAAGCCGCCACCCTGGGCGCCGTGCACCACCATCAGCCCCATCAGCATCGGGTGGATCCTGTAGCGGGCGGCGAAGCGCAGCGCGATCGGCGCGATGATCGCGACCGCCCCGGGGCTGACCGCGCCGATGGCGGTCAGCACGGCGGAGACCGCGAACATCACCCAGGGGATGACCGAGATGCGGCCGCCGACGAGGCGCACCGCGTAGTGCACCAGCCAGTCGACCGTGCCGTTGTTCTGGGCGATGGCGAAGAGATAGGTGATGCCGACCAGGGTGACGAACAGGTCGCCCGGGAAGCCGGCCAGGATCTGCGTGGCCGACATGCCGACGAAGGCGCCGCCGACCAGGAAGGCCATGGCGAAGCCGAGGGCGCCCATGTTGATCGGCAGCACGGTGGCGACGACGAACATCACCACCAGCCCGATGATGGATGCGATCTGCGCAGACACGTTTCCTCTCCCGTCGTTCTGGTTTATCGGTGGCCCCGTCCCCAGAGGCGTCATCCCGGCTGGCCGGGCTCCAACGTCAGGAAGCGCGCCAGGGCGCTGCCGGCGTTCAGCATGTGCTCGCGCATGGCGAAGGCGGCCTCGTCCGGGTCGCCGCGGGTCATCGCCCGCAGGATCCGGCCATGCTCGTCGCGCGACTGGGCCAGGCGGTTGGGATAGCGCAGCTGGGTGCGCCGGAACGGCAGCAGCCGGGCGCGCAGCTGCAGCGCGTGCTCGACCAGGAAGCCGTTGTGGGTGGCGCGGTAGATGCCCTCATGGAAGGCCAGGTTGAAGGCGTCGTAGCCGGCGATGTCGCCGGACTGCAGCAGCGCCTCCGATTCCTCGTGCAGCTCGATCAGCCCGCCGCGCTCCAGCGCCGTCATCCGGTTGGTCGCCATGCGCGCGCACATCGCCTCGATCTCGGCCGTGACCTCGAACATCTCGGACAGGGTCTCGATCGTCATCGGCAGCACGACGATGCCGCGGCGCGGCCGGATCTCGACCAGCCCGGCGGCGGCCAACTGGCGCACCGCGTCGCGCACCGGCGTGCGGGAGGCGCCGTAGGTCTCGGCCAGCTGCGCCTCGTCCAGCACCGTGCCGGGCGGCATGCGGCCGGTCGAGATCTCGTCGGTCAGCGCCAGGCGGATCCGTTCCGACAGCGAGGCGCGGTCATCGGCGGGCGTATCCTGAAGGGCCAAGATCCCGGCCTCCCCGTGCACGTTAATTCGTTTTAACGACGATAGCGTATTCCAACACCTTGCCAAGCGCAATCTCTGTATTCATATTCCGGAATACGAACGGCATTCGTATACACCGCCCCGCCGATCCGACCTGCTGCGGAGACACACGATGGATCAGCCCTGGTCGACGCTGCCCGCCCGCAAGCGGAGGCGCCTGGAGCGCGCCGCCGCCTTCGCCGACGGCCCGGTGCTGAAGCCGGAGCGGATCGGCGAGGCGCTCACCGCGCTGATCGAGCCGGGCGACCGCGTGGCGCTGGAAGGCGACAACCAGAAGCAGGCGGATTTCCTGTCCCGCACCCTGGCCGGGCTCGACCCCGCCAAGGTCCACGACCTGCACCTGCTGATCTCGACGCTCGGCCGGCGCGAGCATCTCGACCTGTTCGAGCGCGGCATCGCCCGCAAGGTCGATTTCTCCTTCGCCGGGCCGCAGAGCCTGCGGGTGGCGCAGCTGCTGGAGGACGGCAAGCTCGAGATCGGCGCGATCTACACCTATGTCGAGCTCTACGCCCGGATGTTCGTCGACCTGACGCCGCAGGTGGCGCTGGTCTGCGCCGAGCAGGCGGACCGGCACGGCAACCTGTACACCGGCGCCAACACCGAGGACACGCCGACCATCGTCGAGGCCACCGCCTTCCGCCACGGCGTGGTGGTGGCCCAGGTCAACGAGATCGTCGACGAGCTGCCGCGGGTCGACATTCCGGCCTCCTGGGTCGATTTCGTGGTCGAGGCCGACCGGCCCTTCGCGGTCGAGCCGCTGTTCACCCGCGACCCGCGCCATATCGGCGAGCTGCAGATCCTGATGGGGATGATGATCATCCGCGGGATCTACGAGCGGCACGGCGTCACCGCCCTCAACCACGGCATCGGCTTCGACACCGCGGCGGTGGAGCTGCTGCTGCCGACCTATGGCGAGAGCCTGGGGCTGAGGGGGAAGATCTGCCGCAACTGGGCGCTGAACCCGCACCCGACGCTGATCCCGGCGATCGAGAGCGGCTGGGTCGAGAGCGTCCACTGCTTCGGCAGCGAGGTCGGGATGGAGGACTATATCCGCGCCCGGCCGGACGTCTTCTTCGTCGGCCGCGACGGCAGCCTGCGGTCGAACCGCGTGTTCTGCCAGCTGGCCGGGCAGTACGGCGTCGACCTTTTCATCGGCTCGACCCTGCAGATGGATGCGGACGGCAACTCCTCGACCGTCACGCTGGGCCGGCTGGCCGGGTTCGGCGGCGCGCCGAACATGGGCCATGACCCGCGCGGCCGGCGCCACGCCAGCGACGCCTGGCTGAGCCTGATGACCTCCCAGGCGCCGGTCGCCCGCGGCCGCAAGCTGGTGGTGCAGACGGTCGAGACCTTCAAGGCGGGCGGCGTGCCGGCCTTCGTCGAGACGCTCGACGCGGTCGAGGTCGGCCGCAACAGCGGCATGCCGGTGGCCCCGGTGATGATCTATGGCGACGACGTCTCGCACGTCGTGACCGAGGAGGGCATCGCCTATCTCTACAAGGCCGAGGGCGGCGAGGAGCGGCGCGCCGCCATCGCCGCGGTGGCCGGCGCCACCGAGATCGGCCGCCGGGCGGAGGCGAAGCGGACCGCCGAGCTGCGGGCCCGCGGCATCGTCGCCTATCCCGAGGATCTCGGCGTCAGCCGGCTGCAGGCCAACCGCTCGCTGCTGGCGGCGCGGTCGATCGACGACTTGGTGGACTGGTCCGGCGGCCTGTACCGGCCGCCGGCCCGGTTCCGTGGGTGGTGAGCGGCGATGGGCAAGATCGACATCCGCACATCACCCTCCTTTAGTCCCCCCTCCCCTCGCGGGAGGAGGTTAGGGGGAGGGGGTTCTCTCAGCCCGAGCTGGCCCGGCCTGTTGCGGGCCGACGTGGACGGCGAGGCCGACAACCTGACCATTCGCGCGCGGACGCGCGCAGAC
>NZ_JBHYMS010000098.1:0-14207 GCF_042743185.1 Inquilinus sp. NPDC058860
ACCCCCTCCCCCTAGCCCCCTCCCGCGAGGGGAGGGGGGACTCATTTCTCTTTCGGTCGATGCCTTTGCTGGCCCCCAAAATAGCCCAAGAGACATTCCGAAAAGGTCTCGCTTGCGGGAGAGGCAATTTGATAGCGCTCGAAGATATGTGAAACCGATAGCCCCTTGCGGGAGGGGGAGGATAGAAAGCAGGTGTCGGTTCAGATGATCGATTTCTGAAAAGAGTCCTCTCCTCGAGACTCGATCTCAGGCCGCCAGGCTCTCCGCCGCCAGTTCGGCCCACAGCGCCTCCGGGATGTCCCGCCGCAGCAGGGCCAGGTTGCGGTCGACCTCCTCGGCCGACTGGTGGCCGACGACGACGCTGGCCACCGCCGGGTGGCGCAGCGGGAACTGCAGCGCCGCCGCCGGCAGCGGCACGTCGTGGCGGCGGCACACCGCCTCGATCCGCCGGGTCTGCTCCAGCACCTCGGGCGTCGCCGGCTTGTACTGGTAACGCGCGCCCTCGACCGCGCCGGTGGCCAGGATGCCGGTGTTGAACGGCGCCGCCACCAGCACCGAGATCCCGCGCGCCACGCAGTCGTCCAGGAACGGCACCGAATCCTGCTTCAGCAGGGTGTAGCCGCCGGCCAGCATCATGCAGTCGAACTCGCCGGCCGCGGCGAAGCGCTGGCACACCTCCCAATTGCCCACGCCGACGCCGATGGCGCCGACCACGCCCCGGCTGCGCAGCTCGGCCAGCGCCGGGTAGGCGCCGTCCATCGCCTCGGCGAATCGGGCGTCATAGGCGTCGCCGAGCAGGTCGGGGGTGACGTCGTGGATGAAGACGATGTCCAGCCGGTCGCGCTTCAGCCGCGCCAGGCTGCGCTCGACCGAGCGCAAGGTGCCGTCGCGGGTGTAGTCGAACCGGTTCTGCCCGTCCTCGGTGGTGCGGCCGGCCTTGGTCGACAGCACGTGCTCGCCGCGCGGCCGGTCCGCCAGCGCCGCGCCGAACCGCTGCTCGCTGACCCCGCCGGCATACAGGGCGGCGGTGTCGAAATGGCGCAGGCCGCGCTCCCAGCAATGGTCGACCAGCGCGGCCACGGCGGCGTCGCCGATCGAGCTGAACAGGCTGCCGCCGCCGATGCCCAGGCGGGACACGCGCAGCGGGGTGCGGCCGACCGGGCGGCGCTCAACGGGGTCGAACATGGCTCTCCTCGGGCTGGGCGGATCCCCGATCTTGGCACCATTTCTCGTCCGAGGGTCCAATAGAGATTCCGCCGCACATGTCCGACACTTCCTGCGGAACGGCCATCCGGGTCAACGAACATCAAGGGGAGAAACGCGATGAGCGAGTCCATACACCCGGTCGTCGACGGCGGCGTGCGCCGCGGGTCCGGCAGCTTCCAGGGCGGCACGCTGACCTGTCTGTGCACCGATCGTCCCGTCAAGGTGCGCATCGAGGGCGACGTCGCCCACAACCATGCCTGCGGCTGCACCAAGTGCTGGAAGCCGCAGGGCGCCGCCTTCTCGGTCGTCGCGGTGGTGCCGACCGACAAGGTGACGGTGCTGGAGAACGGCGACAAGCTCGCGGTGGTCGATCCGAACGCCCTGATCCAGCGGCACGCCTGCAAGCAGTGCGGCGTGCATCTCTACGGGCCGGTCGAGCGCGACCACCCGTTCAAGGGCCTGTCCTTCATCCATCCCGAGCGGTTCGACAACAGCGGCTATGCCGAGCCGACCTTCGCCGCATTCGTCTCCTCGATCATCGAAGCGGGCGTCGACCCGAGCCGGATGGAGGGCGTGCGCGCCCGGCTGAAGGAGCTGGGGCTGCCGCCCTATGACTGCCTGTCGCCGGGGCTGATGGACTACGTCGCCACCTGGACCGCCAAGCGCTCCGGAGCCCTGCCGGCCTAGCTGCCGATGCCGCGGAGGCCGCCGGACCCGGCGGCCTCTCGGCTTCACCCTTCCCGCCGCATCCGTTCGCGCCGGGCCAGCTCGGCTTCGGACGGCTCGCCCAGAGCGAAGGATCCGGTCGTCACCTCGCCGGACCGGACATAGCTGCTGATCACCACCCCGGTGGTCGACGCCTGGCTGCTCACCAGCGCCATCCCGGCCGGGATGGCGCCGCGGCCGAACAGCCGCTTGCCGGACCCCAGCACGACCGGGAAGGTCATCAGCCGGAACTCGTCGATCAGGTCGTGCGCCAGCAGGGTCTGGATCAGGTCGGTGCTGCCCTGCAGCAGCAGGGTCGGCCCGCTGTGCCGCTTCAGCTCGGCGACCGCCTCGGCCGCGTCGCCGCGCAGCGCCACCGAGTTCTGCCATGCCAGGGGCGCGGCCGAGCGGGTGGCGACGTATTTGGTCGCCGCGTTGAACGCCTTGCCGATCGGATCGTCCGGCCCGACATGCGGCCAGTGGGCGGCGAAGATCTCGTAGGTCTTGCGGCCGAGCAGCAGGTCGAAGGGCGCGCCGAAGGTCTCGTCCATCGCCTTGCCCATGGCCTCGTCCCAGTGATGGAACGTCCAGCCGCCCAGCGCGAAGCCGCCGGTCGGGTCCTCCTCCGGCCCGCCCGGGGCCTGCATCACGCCGTCCAGGCTCAGGAACGCGGCGGTGACGACCTTCCTCATCGTGTCTCTCCTGTCGAATGGCGGCGTCTCGCACGCCGGGATCGACCCAAGGACGGCCGGGGCGGCGGCGGTCCGACACGGCGTCCCGCTTTTCTGCGTCCATCCCAGCGCTGGGCGTATGAACACAATGTTTCATTGCCTGAGCCATGCGCCTCGTTCATGATATGTTCCATGGACGAGGCGCCCTCCGAGCCGAACCGGCCGACCGATCCCGACATGAACTGGACGGGCTGGGCGCTGCGCCTGTTGCGCGACGCGGCCGAGATCGACATGCGCTGCAAGCGGATGACCGAGCGGCAGCAGGAGCGGGCGCCTCTGGACCCGAAGGCGCCGCCCGATTTCGGGCTGATCCAGGCGCGGCTCACCCGTTCGATACGGCTGACGATCGCCCTGACCGAGCGGATCCGCACCGGCTTCACGAAGCGGCGGGAAGAGCGCACCGGGTCGGGCGAGGAGCAGCACCGGCGGCAGCGGCGGGAGCGTGCGGCCGGGATGGTGGCCGCGGCGGCGGCGCGGCCCGAGGTGGGTCTGGACGCCGAGTGCATGCGGTCGCTGGCGTGGGAGGCGCTGGTCGAGGACGAGATCCTGGACGCGCAGCTGGACACGCTGTCGGCGGCGGAGTTCGTGCAGGCGGTGTGTCGCAAGATCGGCCATCCGCCGGACCCGATCCGGCTGCCGCGCAGCTGGGACGAGATGTTCGAGCCGCCGGCCGCCGAGACGCCGGCCCCGGCGGAGACCGAGGCCGCCGATCTAGAGCCGATGGACGACTGGTCCGTCGAGCCGGACGCGTCCGACACCGGCCGGCCCCCGCCGGAGCCATCGAAGCCGGACAGTAGCTAAGGCGCTGTGGCCCGACCGCGTAGGTTGGGTTCGCATGGCGAACCCAACATCCCGCCGTCGCACCATTGTTGGGTTCGCTTGCCGCGAACCCAACCTACGAAGCCGCCATCACCAACCGGTCTCAGTCGATCGGCTGGCCGGTGCGATCGCGCATGGCCAGCAGGGTCAGGGCGCTGACCACGGCGGCCGCGATGACGTAGAAGCTCGGCGCCAGCTTGCTGCCGGTCTCCTCGATCAGCAGGGTGACGATCACCGCCGCGAAGCCGCCGAAGATGGTGACCGCGAAGTTGTAGGCCAGCGACAGGCCGGTCGAGCGCAGCCCGGCCGGGAACTGCTCGGCCAGAAGGGCCGGGGCCGGCCCGGTGAAGGCCGCCAGCAGCAGCCCCAGGATCGCCTGCACCGTCGCCAGCACGGCCAGGGTCGGGGTGGCGTTGACCCAGGCGAACAGCGGCCAGACCAGCACGCCGATGGCGATCGCGGCGGCCAGCAGCAGGCGCTTGCGGCCGATCCGGTCGGACAGCGCGCCGGCGGCCGGGCAGCCCAGCATCAGCACCACCCCGCCGATGGTGGTGGCGACGAAGGCGTCGGCCAGGGAGATGCCGAGCTGCTTCACGGCGTAGGTCGTCATGTAGAACAGCAGCACATAGGTGCAGACCGTCCACAGGATGGTGACGCCGAAGCCCGAGGCGATGCCGCGCGGATGCTCGGCCAGGGCGTCGCGCAGCGGCGATTCGCTCTTGCGGGTGCGGTCGTCGGTGAAGACCGGCGTCTCGTCGATCCGGGCCCGGATGTAGAAGCCGACCGGGCCGATCAGCAGGCCGAACAGGAACGGCACACGCCAGCCCCAGCTGTCGATCGCCGCCGGGTCCAGCGCCTGGGTGACGATGGTGCCGCAGACGCCGCCCAGCACCACGGCCAGGGCCTGGCTGGTCTGCTGCCAGCTGGCGTAGAAGCCGCGCTTCCGCGGCGGGGCGTACTCGATCAGGAAGGCGGTGGCGCCGCCGATCTCGCCGCCGGCGGAGAAGCCCTGGATCAGCCGGGCCAGCACGATCACCAGCGGCCCGACGATCCCGGCCTGGGCGTAGGTCGGGGCGAAGCCCAGCAGGGCCGTGCCGATCGCCATCAGAAGGATGGTCAGGGTCAGCGCCGCCTTGCGCCCGGCCCGGTCGGCATAGACGCCCAGCACCACGGCGCCGACCGGCCGCATGAAGAAGCCGACGCCGTAGGTGCCGACGGTCAGCAGGATCGACGTCAGGTCGTCGCCGGCGGGGAAGAACAGCCGGGCGATGATCGGGGTGAAGAAGCCGTAGACCGTGAAGTCGAACCACTCGAGCCCGTTGCCGATCGTGGCCGCGGCGATGGCGTGCCGCCGCTCGCTTCCGCGAACGCTGATGGGATCCGAAGCCTGCGCCGCCATTCCTGCGCCTCCCGTGGGATTCTTGTCCAGGGGAGGGAATTCACGACGGCCCGCATCGGCTGTCCACCCACAGATCGGCAGACCAGGGCCGCCCGGCGCCGATCTCTACGGCCAGGCGACCAGGGGTGGCAGCGACATCAGGATGGCCTCGGTGTTGCCGCCGGTCTTCAGCCCGAAGGTGGTGCCGCGATCGTACAGCAGGTTGAACTCGACGTAGCGGCCGCGGCGCTGCAGCTGGTGCTGGCGCTGCTCCTCGGTCCAGGGCCGGTCCATGTGGCGGCGGACGATGCGCGGATAGGCGTCCAGGAAGGCCAGGCCGACATCGCGGGTGAAGGCGAAGTCGGCCTCCCAGTCGCCGCTGTCGAGATTGTCGTAGAAGATGCCGCCGACGCCGCGCGGCTCGTCCCGGTGCGGCAGGAAGAAGTACCTGTCGCACCACTCCTTGAAGCGCGGGTAGTAGCCGGGGTCGTGCCGGTCGCAGGCGGCCTGCAGCGCGGCATGGAATTCGGCCTTGTCGGTCTCGTCCGGCAGCATCGGCGTCAGGTCGGCGCCGCCGCCGAACCAGCCGACCGAGGTCTCGATCCGCCGGGTGTTCATGTGCACCGCCGGCACCAGCGGGCTCTGCAGATGGGCGACGACGCTGATGCCCGAGGCCCAGAACCGGCCGTCGCCCTCGGCGCCCTTGATCTGCGCCCGGAACGCCTCGGAGAACTCGCCATGCACGGTCGAGATGTTGACGCCGACCTTCTCGAACACCCGGCCGCGCATCGTCGACATCACGCCGCCGCCGCCGCCCGGCCGGTCCCAGGCGCGGCGCTCGAAGCGGCCCGGCGGCCGGTCGGACAGCGGGCCGGCATGATCGTCCTCGATCGCCTCGAAGGCGGTGCAGATCCGGTCGCGCAGCAACGCGAACCAGGCGGCGGCTTCGGCCTTGCGGGCCTCGGTCGTGTCGGGCGGTGTCGGGCTCATGCGGCGGGCCTTTGTTGCTGCGCCGGCACCATAGGACGCGCGCCATGGGCGGGAAATGGCCATCCCGCCGCAGGCGGGTCAGGGCCCGGCCTGGCGAATCGCCTCGCCCAGGACCATCGCCGCCGCGGTCGCGACGTTGATCGAACGCGCCTCCGGCCGCAGCGGGATGACGATGCGGGCATCCGCCGCAGCATGCACCGCGTCGGGCACGCCGGCACTCTCGCGCCCGACCATGATCCGGTCGGTGGCGGCGAAGGCGAAGCCGGTATAGGGCTGGCTGGCCTTCGTCGTCAGCAGCACCAGCCGCCCGGCATGGGTCGCCTCGGCATAGCGCCGCCAGCTGGTCCAGCGCGTGAGATCGAGGAAATCCGCGTAGTCCATGGCCGCGCGCCGCAGCCGCCGGTCGTCGACCAGGAAGCCGCAGGGCTCGATCAGGTCGACGGCGACGCCGAGCGCCGCCGCCAGCCGCATCATCGTACCCGCGTTCTGCGGGATGTCGGGTTCGTAGAGGACGAGGCGCATGATTGGCTCTGCTGGTGCCGCGGTGCTGCGTCGCTGGGTGGTTCTAGCGAATTGCAAGGGTCGGAATGGCATTGTATAGACCCCAGGCCGCCTCCTGCCCGGGATACGGCGTCGTCGCCCGGGCCCGAAGCCAGCTCGGAGGCGCGGGGGAAGATAAGGTCGACCAAGAAGGACCGTTGCAACAATGTCGGATACCACCCTCCAGGGCACGCCGGGCCCGAGCCATACGCCGACCGGGGATCACGCATCCGGGGAAGGGGGCACTCGACGCGACTTCCTGTATCTCCTGACCGGCGCGGTGGGCGCCGTCGGCGTCGCCAGCGTCGCCTGGCCGCTGATCGACAGCATGAACCCGTCGAAGGACGTCCTGGCCCTGGCGACGATCGACGTCGACCTGACGCCGGTGGCGGTCGGCCAGTCGCTGACCGTGAAGTGGCGCGGCAAGCCGGTGTTCATCCGCCACCGGCCGGAAGACCAGATCAAGGCCGCCGAAGAAGTCCCGCTCAGCCAGCTGCCGGACCCGCAGCCCGATTCGGCGCGCGTGCAGAAACCGGAATGGCTGGTGGTCGTCGGCGTCTGCACCCATCTCGGCTGCATCCCGCTGGGCCAGAACCCGGGTGAGAACCGCGGCCCGTTCGGCGGCTGGTTCTGCCCCTGCCACGGGTCGATCTACGACACCTCCGGGCGCATCCGGCAGGGCCCGGCACCGCTGAATCTCGAGGTGCCGACCTACGCCTTCACCGCCGACACCAAGGTCAAGATCGGCTGAGCCGCTCGTTCCGGAGATTTGCCATGGCACACTCAGCCCAGCCCTCGACCTTCCAGAACCCGGCGATCCGCTGGATCGACTCGCGGCTGCCGATCTTCTCGATGATGTACAAGGAGTACGGCGAGTACCCGGCTCCGCGGAACTTCAACTACCTTTGGAACTTCGGCGCCATCGCCGGCATGATGCTGGTGATCATGATCGCCACCGGCCTGTTCCTGTCGATGCAGTACACGCCGCATGTCGATTACGCGTTCCAGTCGGTCGAGCGCATCATGCGCGACGTCAATTACGGCTGGCTGATGCGCTACATCCACGCCAACGGCGCGTCGATGTTCTTCATCGCCGTCTACATCCACATCTTCCGTGGCCTCTACTACGGCTCCTACAAGAGCCCGCGCGAGCTGGTGTGGATCTTCGGCGTCCTGATCTTCCTGCTGATGATGGCCACCGCCTTCATGGGCTACGTGCTGCCCTGGGGCCAGATGAGCTTCTGGGGCGCCACCGTCATCACCAACCTGTTCTCGGCCATCCCGCTGGTCGGCGAGAACATCGTCACCTGGCTGTGGGGTGGCTTCGCGGTCGACAACCCGACGCTGAACCGCTTCTACTCTCTGCACTTCCTGCTGCCCTTCGTGATCCTCGGCGTCGTCATCATCCATGTCGGCGCCTTCCACGTCACCGGCTCGAACAACCCGTCGGGCATCGACCCGAAGGGGCCGCAGGACACGCTGCCCTTCCACCCGTACTACACGGCCAAGGACAGCTTCGGCATCGCCGTGTTCCTGATCTTCTACGCCTTCATCGTGTTCTTCGCGCCGAACCTGATGGGGCATGCCGACAACTACATCCAGGCCAACCCGCTGCAGACGCCGGCGCACATCGTCCCGGAATGGTACTTCCTGCCGTTCTACGCGATCCTGCGCTCGATCACCTTCAGCCTGTTCGGCATCCCGGCCAAGCTGCTCGGCGTCATCGCCATGTTCGGGGCAATCGCCATCCTGTTCGTGCTGCCCTGGCTCGACACCAGCCGGGTCCGCAGCGCCCGGTTCCGGCCGATCTACCGCTGGTGCTTCTGGCTGCTGGTCGCCTCGGTGATCGGCCTCGGCTATGCCGGGTCGCAGCCGCCGGAAGGGCTGCCGGTGCTGATCGGCCAAGTCGGCATGGTCTACTACTTCCTGCACTTCCTGGTGATCCTGCCGATCCTGGGCAAGATCGAACGGCCGCTGCCGCTGCCGCGCAGCATCAGCGAATCCGTCCTCGGGCCGTCGGCCGCTACGAATACGGTGAAGGCGTGACCATGCCGCTCCTCGACAAGATCATGCTCAGATCCGTCCTCACCGCCGCGGCCGTCCTGCTGACGCTCGGCGCCGGGTTCCCGGCCGCCCGGGCCGCGGAGGAAGGGGCCGAGCCGCCGGCCCAGAACTGGACCTTCGGCGGCTTCTTCGGCACCTTCGACCGGGCCTCCGCCCAGCGCGGCTTCCAGGTCTACAAGGAGGTCTGCTCGACCTGCCACTCGATGCATCTGATGTCCTACCGCGACCTCGGCCCCGGCGGGGGCGGCGGTGGGCTCGGCTTCAGCGAGGACGAGGTCAAGGCGATCGCCGCCGAATACAAGGTCGCCGACACCAACGACGCCGGCGAGCCGATGGAGCGCCCGGCGACGCCTGCGGACCGGTTCCACAACCCGTTCCCGAACGACAAGGCGGCGGCGGCGGCGAATGGCGGCAAAGTGCCGCCCGACCTGTCGCTGATGGCCAAGGCGCGGGGGGCGGGCGGCGAGACCGACGGCCCGAACTACGTCTTCGCCTTCCTCACCGGCTTCCACGACGCGCCGGAAGGCGTGCAGGTGCCGGACGGGCTGAACTACAACGCCTATTTCCCCGGTCATGTGACGGCGATGCCGAACATCCTGACCGACGGCGCGGTCACCTACAGCGACGGCACCAACGCCACCCACGAGCAGATGGCCTGGGACGTCACCAACTTCCTGATGTGGACGGCCGAGCCGTCGCTGGAGCAGCGCAAGCACACCGGCGTCAAGGTGGTCCTGTTCCTGATCGTCTTCGCCGGGCTGCTCTATTCGGTGAAGCGCAAGGTCTGGGCCAACGCCCACTGATCCTGCGCGGGATTGGTTCAGACGAGGCGGTGCTTGCACCGCCTCGTGCTATTTTGGGCCGGCGTTTTGCCCGGGAGGCCGTCATGGACCGGACCGAGACCCGACCGATCGAGCTTCCGGCCGCGATCCGCGGCCTGAACCTGTTCACCACCGACCGCGACCTGCAGCGCCGCCTGGCCCGGCGCAGCCCGGACCTGCTGCCGCGCTTCGGCGACCGGCTGGCCGAGTTCGGCGCCTGGGTCGGCGATGCGGTCGAGGCGCAGGCCGATTACACCAGCCGGCACGCTCCGCCGCGGCTCGAAAGCCATGACGGCACGGGCGCGCCGGTCGGCCGGGTGGTGCTGAACGCCGAATACCGCGCCTGCCACGCCGACGCCTATCGCCGCGGCGTCATCGGCCTCGCCTTCGGTGCCGAGCGGGCGCCGCATCTGCTGTCCTTCGTCATGGGCGGGGTGCTGTCCCAGGCCGATGTGTCGTTGCACTGCCCGGTGACGCTGACCGGCGCCGTCGCCTGGGCGCTCGACCGGCTGGCGCCGGACCCGGTGCGCAGCCAGTGGCTGCCGCTGCTGACCCGGATGGACGGCCAGGCGCTGTCCGGCGGCACCTGGGCGACCGAGCTGCATGGCGGCACCGACGTCGCCGCCACCACCACGATGGCCGAGCCGGACGGCGCGGCCTGGCGCCTGACCGGGCTGAAATGGTTCACCAGCAATGCCGGGGCCGGGGTGGCGCTGGCCACCGCCCGGCCGTCCGGCGCGCCGGACGGGGCCCGCGGCCTGGGCTGCTATCTGGTGCCGTCGATGCTGCCGGACGGCATGCCGAACCGTCTCCATGTCCGTCGGCTGAAGGACAAGGTCGGCACCCGCGGCCTCGCCACCGGCGAGACCGTGCTGGACGGCGCCTGGGCGGTCGAGGTGGCACCGCCGCCGCACGGCCTCAAGGCGATGCTCGAGGCGCTGGAATACAGCCGGGTGCACAACGCCTTCGGCGCCGCCGGCATGCACCGCCGCGCCATGCTCGAATCGCTGGCCTGGACCAGCCACCGCCGGGTCGGCGGCACGCTCCTGCGGACGACGCCGATGATGCGCGACGCGCTGCTCGACCTCGCCGCGACCCAGGAGGCCTCGGCTGCACTGGCCTTCGAGGCCGCTGTCGCCTTCGAGGCGCCGGGCGAGGATCCCGCGGTCGAGGGCTGGCGCCGCGCCGCCGTGGCGCTGGCCAAGCACTGGACCGCGGCCGAGGCGACGGCGGCCGCCGCCCAGGCGGTCGAGATCGTCGGCGGCAACGGCTACACCGAGGAATGGCCGACCGCGCGACTCTACCGCGACGCCCTGGTCACCGCGGTGTGGGAGGGGCCGGCCAATGTCCAGGCGCTGGAGTTCCTGCGCGCCACCATCGGCAAGCTGCCGGGCGACCGGGCCCTGCTCGACCGGGTCTCCGGCATCCTCGATTCGGCGCCCGGGGCGCTGCAGCCGATCGCGGCGCGGCTGCGCCCGGTGCTCGACGGCTGCCGCGCCGGCTTCGCCCATCTGCGGGCGCGGCCGGAGGACGGGCCGCGCCTGGCCCGGCGGCTGATGCATCCGGCGGCGGAGCTGCTGGCCGCATCGCTGATGCTGGAGGAGGCCGCGGCCGACCTGGCCGAAGGCGACCGGCGCAAGGCGCTGATGGCCGGCCGCTTCGCCCTCCGGCTCGACCCGCACGGGATGGTGGACCTCGCCGAGGATCCGCTGCACGCCCTGTTCGACGACATCATCGGCTACGGACTCTGCCCCGCATGACCCCGCTTTCCGTTTCCGCCCATGACGTGCTGGCCTTTTGGTTCGATCAGTCCGGGAAGGATCGCTGGTTCTCCGGCGACGCCGGCTTCGACGCCGAGATCCGCGCCCGCTTTCTGACTCTGCACGAGGAGGCCGCTTCCGGGCGGCACGACGAGTGGGCGCGATCCCCGCTTGGCGCCGTGGCGCTCTGCATCCTGCTCGACCAGTTCCCGCGCAACCTGTTCCGCGGCACGCCGCGCGCCTTCGCCACCGATCCGAAGGCGCTGGCCGCCGCGAAGGCCGCGGTCGAGCGGGGCTTCGACCGGGATCCGGCGCTGACCGACGACCACCGGCTGTTCCTCTATCTGCCCTTCGAGCACAGCGAGGATCTTGCCGACCAGCGGCGCAGCCTGGAGCTGCAGACCGCCGGGATCGCCGATCCGGAGTATGTCGACTATGCCCGGCGCCATCTCGCGGTGATCGAGCGCTTCGGCCGCTTCCCGCATCGCAACGCCATCCTCGGCCGCGCCAGCACGCCGGAGGAGGAGGCGCATATGGCCGAGCACGGAGGCTTCTGATGGCGGCGATCACCGGGCTCGACCACGTCATCCTGGCGGTGGCGGCGCTGGATGCGGCGCGCGACACCTGGCGCCGCCTCGGTTTCACCGTGACGCCGCGCGGCCGCCATATCGGCTGGGGCACCGCCAACCACTGCATCATGCTCGAGGCGGATTACATCGAGCTGCTCGGCGTGCTCGACCCGAGCCAGTTCGACAACGGCCTCGGCGAGCGCCTGGCGCGGGACGGCGAGGGGCTGCTGGGGATCGCGCTCGCCACCCGCTCGGCCGATTCGGCCGCTTCCGCCTTCGAGGCAGCGGGGGCAGGGGGAGAGCCGGCACGCGACCTGGCCCGGCTGCTGGATCTGCCGGAGGGGCCGGTGCAGCCCTCCTTCCGGCTCGCCTATCCGGCCCGGCGCGACGCCTTCGGCCTGCCGCTCTTCGCCACCGAGCACCGGACGTCCGGGCTGCTGCGCCGGCCGGAATGGGAGCGCCACGCAAACGGCGCGACCGGGATCCTGCGGCTCGACCTGCCGACGCCGCTTACCGAGCCGGCCCTGGCCACCTGGGCGGCGCTGGACGGGACGCGGCGCGAGGGCGATTCGGTCGCGATCGGCGGCTTCACCCTCGGCGCCGGCGTGGAGCCGACGCTGCACATCGCTACAAGCGACCTCGATTCCTGCGAAGCGGCGCTGCGGGCCGGCCATGTCGCCCATGGCCGGCATCCGGGCGAGGTGCGGGTGCCGCCTCTGCCGGGGACCGGCCTGGCGCTGCGATTCGCAGCTTAGCCGTCGACCCGGCCGACCGAGGCGACCGGCGCTTCCTCGGTCAGCTGCCGGAACTGCCGGTCGATCACTTCGACCCGACGCCTGAACTCGGCCCGGTCGCGGCCGGCCAGCGTGGTGCCGGTCGGCAGGTCGACGCTCAGCGGGTTGACCTGGGCGCCGGCGACCAGCACCTCGTAATGTAGATGCGGGCCGGTCGCCATGCCGCTGGAACCGACATAGCCGATCACATCGCCCTGCTTGACCCGCGATCCCTTCTTCAGCCGGGCGAAGCGGCTCATATGGGCATAGGCGGTCGACAGCCGGCCGTTGTGCCGCAGCCGGATGACCCGGCCATAGCCGCGCTGGGTGCCGATCAGCTCCACCGTGCCGTCGCCGGCGGCATAGATCGGCGTGCCGCTGGGGGCGCCGAAATCCACGCCGCGATGCATCCGGGTGTAGCCCAGGACCGGGTGGCGCCGGGCGCCGAACCGGGAGGTCAGCCGTGCCCCGTCGACCGGGGTGCGCAGCAGCAGCCGGCGCACGCTGGTGCCGTCGCGGTCGTAATAGTCGACCGCGCCGTCGCGGCTCTCGAACCGGTACATGGTGAGGGTCTTGTCGCCGAGCTCGAGCCGCGCCATCTCGACCGGCCCCAGGCGGGCGACGCCGCCGTCCGGGCTGTGGTCCTGGCTGAACAGCACGGCGAATCGGTCGCCGGGCTGCAGGTCGCGCTGGAAATCGACCGAATAGGCCCAGGTCTTCAACAGCGACAGCACCACCGCATCCGGCACCCCGGCCGCGGTCGCGTCGGCGTAGAGGCTCGATTCGATCTCGCCGGCGATGCCGATGGGCCGGCTCTCCAGCACCCGCTCGGCCTCGCTGCTGCGGAAGCCGCCATCGGGCGCGCGGCGGGCGGTGACGGTGCGGTCCACCTCCGGCATCAGGCTGACCGCCTTCAGCACCCGCTCGCCGCCGCTGCGGTCGAAGGTCACCGTGACCGGCTGGCCGATTCGCAGCTTGGTCGGATCGTACAGACCGTCGAGGGCTGCCGCGGCCGCATGGGCCTCGTCGTCGGCGACGCCGGCCTCGGTCAGCAGCCCGGTCAGCGTGTCGCCCGCCGCCACCTCGACGACCCGGCGTTCGGTGCCGTGCGGCGCCTGCGGCCGGCTCAAGCCCTCGGTGAGGGCCGCCAGCATCCAGTCCGCCGGCTCGTCCGGGGCCGGCAGCAGGGTGTCATAGGCGATCTGGTCGTGCAGATCCGATCGGAATGTCGCCGGGCCGCCGGTGGCGGCATCGGCGGAATGCGGCGATTTGGGGAGGAGGAGAAAGGCACCGGCCCCGAGACCGGCCAAAGCAAGAAGCGACAGGACTCCGAGCGGGGCGATTCGCAATGGGTCGGTCTCCGAGGGCGGTGGGGGAGGCCGCCCGCTGGGCCGGGGCGCGCCTGAATCACCGGCCGAACATGCGGGAGCGGCGGAATCAGGTCAACCGGCCGGCGGCTCCAAATCCTCACCGGCCCCCTTGCGCGCGCACGCGCGAATCTCCATCTAGGAGGGTAGCCGGGTCGGGCCGGCCCGGTGGTGTTCGGAGCCTCTCTGCCTTGCGCGGGAAAGCACCTCGCGGGGAGAAAACGGTGTTCGAAAAATTTTCGTCACAAAGCGTTTGACAGGCTCCGGCGACGTCCCTATAACCCGCTTCACCGACGGCGACGCGGCGGTGAGCGAAAGCGAAACGGCGGGTCGGACAGAGCGGCGGATGAAAATCCGATTGCACTGGGAAGTCGGAAGGATTACATCGACGTTTCTGCCCTGGCGGGCCGGCCCTGGAAGGGGAAGGCGCGACGGGCGGATGCGGCTCTGGAGCCCGGGGAATCGGGTGTAGGGGCGACGGATC
>NZ_JBHYMS010000099.1:0-14063 GCF_042743185.1 Inquilinus sp. NPDC058860
CCCGGCTGAAGGTCCGGCTCTCCCGCTTGGACATCGGTTCTCCTTCTCAGAGAACTGTCCCTATTTTCCCTGTCTCACCAGCGGGGTCCACTCCAATATCTCAGATATTATTGAAATATTGACGTATCACTATTTCTATCATGACTTTGATACTTAGTGTTCGCCTCGTGCGTTGTTGAAGTGCGCGTTACGGTGAGCTAAATTCAGAATGGGAGTTGGCTGGCTGCGGCGACTCCTCTCAGCGGAACGGCGCCACTCGCGCATCCTAATGTGCTGACCCTGGCATTGGGGACCATGGCCCATGGTTGAGTCTAGGCGACCGACGGCGGCGTCCGCGGGGAATGATCCGTTGGGAACTGCCACTCCGGCTGCGGCGTTCCCTCTCCGCACCCGGCTTCCACCCTTGCCCAGATGCTGTCCGAACCCGGCCGATCCCACCGCAGCCTGACCCCGCTGACCGACAAGATCGGCGCGTTGTCCTCGACCAACGGAATCCTGGTGATCCTGGCGGCGACCGCGGCGCTGTATCTGGGCCGCGACGTCCTGATCCCGTTCTCGCTGGCGCTGCTGATCAGCTTCGCCATGGCCCCGGTGGTGCTGCAGCTGCGCAAGCTGGGGCTGCCACGGACCCCGGCGGTGCTGGTCGTGATCGTCGCCCTGTCGATCGCGGCGGCGGTCTTCATCGTGCTGGTCGCCAGCCAGGCGATCGACCTGGCCGGCAACCTGCCGCGATACCAGAGCAACCTCGAGGCGAAGATCCAGTCGATCAAGGAGGTCGCGCCGGGCGGCGGGCTGATCGACCGGCTGATGGCCATGGTGGCCCGCCTGTCGGAAGAGGCGACCGAACGGGCGGCGGCGGCGCCGATGGGCATGGAGGGCGCGCAGGGCAAGCCGGTCCCGGTACAGCTGGTGCCGCCGGCGCTGACGCCGATCCAGCTGGCCTGGGAGGTCGGCGCCCCGCTGATCGAGCCCTTCGCCATCATCGGCGTGGTCCTGGTCTTCTCGGTGTTCATGCTGCTGGAGCGCGAGGATCTGCGGAACCGGCTGATCTGGCTGCTCGGATCCAGGGACCTGACCCGCGCCACCGCGGCCATGGACGACGCGGCGCAGCGGTTGAGCCGATTCCTGCTGGCCCAGACGGTGCTGAACTTCGGCTACGGCGCGGCCTTCGGCATCGGTCTCTGGGTCATCGGCGTTCCCAACCCCGTGCTGTGGGGCCTGCTCGCGGCGGTGCTGCGCTTCATCCCCCTGGTCGGGACGATCGCCGCAGCGCTGCTGCCGACCATCCTCGCCTTCGCCGTCGATCCCGGCTGGCTGATGCCGCTGGGGACGATCGCGCTGTTCGTGGTGCTGGACCTCGTCACCGTCAATGTCGGGGAGCCGCTGCTGTATGGCGGCAGCACGGGCCTGTCGCCCTTCGCCGTGCTGTTCGCCACCATCTTCTGGCTCACCCTGTGGGGGATTCCGGGGCTGCTGCTGGCGGTGCCGCTGACGGTCTGCCTGGTCGTGCTGGGCCGGCACGTGCCGCAATTCGGCTTCCTGGACGTGCTCCTGGGCAGCACGCCGGCGCTGACGCCCGGGGCGCATTTCTATCAGCGCATCCTGGCCGGCGACCCGCTGGAAGCGTCGGAGCTGGCCGAGCGCGGGCTGCAGGGCCAGTCCCGGCAGGCGCTGTTCGAGAGCGTGATCCTGCCGGCCATCCACATGGCCCAGGCCGACCGGCAGCGGGGGGCGCTGGACGGCCCGCAGCGCGCCGCGGTCTGGGCCGGCATCCTGGCGGCGGTGGCGGATCTCGACGAGGACGGGCAGGACACGCCGCCCGCCGTGCTGTGCCTCGGCGCGCGGGACGAGCTGGACCAGGCCGCCGCGCTGATGACCGGCCAGCTCCTGGCCGAGAAGGGCGTCGCCTGCCGCTACGGCGACCGCGGCGGGGCCGTGCCCGAAGCGGTCGACGTTCCGGTGGTGATGGTGGCCCATGCCGGCAGCATGACCGAGCACCAGCTGGGCCGGCAGATCCGGCGGCTGCGCCGGCGCATCGGGCCGGACGCCATGCTGGTGGTCGGCCTGCTGGGGCCGCGGGAGCTGCCCGAGGAGACGCCGGACGGGCTGGAGGCGCACACGGTCGTCGCCCGCGGCTTCAGCGCCATCGCCGCGGCGGTGATGCAATGGACCCCGAAGCCGGCCGGAAACGGCGGCGGGGAGCCGGAGAGCGAGGCGATGCCGGAGCCGTCCGGCATCGCCGCGGCTTAACCCGGATATCCGGGTTAACCCTCAGGCCTCTTTCTTCTGCCGCTCGATCTTCTTGCGCTCGTTCGGGTCCAGCACCTGCTTGCGCAGGCGGATGGTCTTCGGCGTGACCTCGACCAGCTCGTCGTAGATCAGCCCCTGCTCCACCTGGCCGAAACTGCCGCATAAGGACGCGCGCCCGGCTGAGCCATGACTGGAACGCTCAGAGACGTGTCGCCGTTGCCTCTGGGCGCTTCGCTGGAAACTCAAAGGGACCAACGGAGGAAATGCCTCCGTGGCCCTCTGGACGGTTTCTTGCTGAGTTCCCCGGCGCTCCGCCGCGACTAGTTCAATCGTCTTCGCTCAACAGCGTTTGAAGAGCGAGGCTGACAGATCCCGAGGTGGCTGATGAACGCGCCGATCATGGAGAACGTCACGGGGCCAACCTATCGACCACCACCCTTAAATGGTCTTGCGCCGGTCCTTGACCGCAATATAGCTGCCCTGCAGCAACGAAGGGCCGCAGAGGAGCAGTCCGCATCGTGGCAGGAGCGGGTGTCTGATGAGATTACAAAGTTTACTGGAAGTATGTATTTTGTGTTTATCCATCTCCTTGCCTTTGGATTCTGGATAGTAGCGAATTTACATTTCATTCCAGGCATTCCGGTGTGGGATGAATCTTTTGTTGCTCTAGCTATGATTGCGTCAGTCGAGGCGATCTTTCTGTCTACGTTTGTCCTCATCTCACAGAATCGCATGGCCGCTGCTGCTAATAAGCGAGCAGATCTCGATTTACAGATCAGTCTTCTGGCGGAGCATGAACTCACAAAAATCGCGACGCTCCTCTCCGACATGGCGAAGCAGATGGGGATTCAGACAGGGGTCGCTCCAGAGATGGAAGAAATCAAAAGAGATGTATCTCCTGATGCAGTTCTGGATGAGATTGAGAGATCTAGCGATTGATGCGTTACATGTATGGCGCGATATCTCTTTGGACGAGGGGATTCTGATTCACAGTCGTTAGGGGAAGGGAGCGTGCTACTCAGATGTACCTGAGCCATTCCAGCGCCCGCCCTGCTGCCCCGAAACTGCCGCTCGATTTCTGGTACGAACGTGCAGGCGTAGTCGAGATCGTGTTTGCGAGCGGCTGCCGACTCTCGAAGATCGAGCCGGTCGGCCATCATTCTCAGGCAGGACCCGGCGCTTGCCGGGATCCACTCATCGGCCTCGTCGCGCACGATCTCAATCAGCCCCTGGAGCCCGACCAGATCTCTGTGGCTGAGACTGGCACCGGCGGCTACGGCCTCATTTTGATGACGGCCGCGAGAGGACAGCCACACTCATCCCTTTTTTGCCACTATCGTCGGGCGCGGAGGGGGTGAGACCTCCTCCAGTGTCTCCGCCGCGCCAGGCGCGTGCTTGGTTGACAGGTCGCCGAGCGAAACCATACCGACCAGTTGCCTGTCGGCGTGGATCACCGGAATGCGCCGGATCTGGGCTTGGCCCATTAGCTCCGACATGATCTTGGTAGCGTCGGCAACCTGCCCGCCCTCTGCGTCACGCGCGGCCAGAACCGCGGCCAATGAGTACCCCGGCCAGGGATAGCGACGCCGCAACTCCGAGGGCAATCAGTACGAACAGGAAAGGAGCCTCTGCCGGCACAAGATTGTGCGGCACGAGGTAAAAGCCCGATCGCGATCGAACACCGGGTTATTTGCGCAACCACGGAACGTCGAGGTTTGGCCGGGCGTTCACTGGGGTCAGTGCTGATTGAAGCTGCTGGTGAGCTATTCCGAACCTATCACACCGATTACCGTCCCGACCCTCGATCGCCACCTGTCACACGGATGACCGTCCCGACCCTCGATCGCCCCTGCGCGGTCTCTTTGCCACCCTCAACCCTCGTGCGCGATCAGATGAAAGATTACTCTGAAGTGGTTATCGTCGGAGGCGGTCCGGCCGGGCTGGCCGCCGCCGTGTACCTCAGCCGGTTCAGACGCCAGGTGACCGTCTTCGATGCCGGCGACTCTCGGTCGAAACTGATCGCAAAAAGCCACAACTGTCCGGGCTATCCCGCCGGAATAAGCGGACCCGCATTGCTGCAACGCATCCGCCGGCAGGCGCTCAAATTCGGCGCGGCCATCATCGACGGGCACGTGCAAAGTATCGGGCGTGTCGGTGACGCTTTCGAGGTTCGGTCCGCCGCGGGGGTGACGGTCTGCCGTCGCATCATTCTCGCCACCGGTATTGTGGATGCCGTACCTGATATTCCCGATCTGAGCAAGTTGATCGCGGTCGGAACCGTTCGGCTCTGCCCGGTATGTGATGGATATGAGGTGATTGGACGGAAGGTGGCCGTGCTCGGTCCGGAAGCAAAGGCCGTGCGCGAGGCATTGTTTCTGCGGGATTACACGCCGCACTTGCTCGTCCTGTGCAGCCCTCCGAGCGATGGTATCTCGGCTCTGCGCCAGCAGGCGTTAGCGGAGGGTATCGAAATTTCCGACTCGGCCGAGGGTCTCGCCGCTGGCAATCGCGGATTCACCGTGATCCTCAATGCTCAATCACGCCAGATTGACGTGCTATATGCCGCCCTCGGGTGCACGGTGCGCTCGGAACTGGCGTCGACCCTCGGTGCGCAACAGGACCGGGAGGGTTATGTGCTGGTCAATGAGCACCAGGAGACGTCGGTGGATGGGGTCTACGCTATCGGAGACGTGGTCAGGGCTCTCAATCAGATCGCAGTTGGGTTTGGGCACGCGGCCTTGGCGGCGACCGACATTCACAATGAACTGCGCGGAACGTTTCGAGGCACGGAAACGCTATGAGTACGCTTGATGTGGAGCGCATCTCGTTGAAGTAGCCCCAGACATAGAGCTTCAGGAGATCACGCGGATCATAATCGGGCCGTCCCATCGCCGCAGGCACCGCCCGGCCGAAGCCCAGAACCGCCAGGTCCAATCCATCAGCGAAGGCGTCGATCACCCGAACCTCCGCATCGGCCACGACATAGTCCTCCAGCCGAGCCGGCAGAAGCGACGCCTGTGCCCGCGCCAAACGACAGCGACAGCCGCCAAACCCGTCGCTCCCTCGTCGCCGCGCCGCGCTCGGCACCTGCCGCGACTGCTCTGGAGCCCTCCGGCATGCGCTCGCTGCCCGTCATGACCCGCACGACAACTGCTCGGGGTCCGGCGCGGGCCGATATCCCCATGGCTCGCCCCAGCCGGCCGGCCACCCCAGGGCTGACCGTGGCTTCCTCGCCTGAAAGCCTTTGGATGCCCGCGCCTCCAGGCCCGGTCGCATGCGCCGCAGCAGGCATCCGAAGCTCTGAACAGGAGGTGATATAGCGCCGGCTTGCGAGATACTCCGAAAAGGCGAAGACGCTCTCGAAACTTTGCCAGGGTGACTACGGTGACAAACCGCCTTCGAAATGAGCGCGGCGACACCGAGCCCAAGATCTCTGCTCCCGGCGGGATCCGAATTCGTTCTAACACATTCATCCGGCCGGGGCCCGGCAGCGTAGATTCAACGTCAGTCAATCAGCGTCCAAACGTCGAGCTTCAAGCCAGCTTCGGTGATCGCGACTGCCAGTTCGCCGGAGGTGTAGGGCTTCGTCAGCAGGAGGGCCCCCGGCACGCCAAACTGCGTGCAGTCCTCCGACCCGGCCTGCCCGCTGGTGTAGATGACCTGGATGTCGGGATGGATCCGCCGCACCTCACGGGCGACGGCCCAGCGATCGGGGGCCAGGAGGCATGTTGATGTCGGTGAACAAAATCTTCAGCGTCTCCCGGGCCTGGGCCAGAGCGATCCCCTCCTCTCCGCTCTGCGCGGCCAGCGGAACCAGTCCGAGCTCCTGAGCAGCGGCCTCGGCGACCATCCGTGAGAAGGGCTCGTCTTCCACGATGAGGATGGTCCGCATCCAGACGATTCCCGAACAATTGCTCCCAAACCGACCGGTATCAGGCCGGCTGGCGCCTGTCACTCCGTCAGGCGATGCAGTGGCAGTGACATCAGGATAGACAGGCCGTCGGCGCCCCACTCACGCGAGATCTGCCCCTGCAACTGACCTTTGATCGCGCCGTCAACTAGCCAGGTGCCGAAGCCTTCGCCGTTGGCCGCGCTCTCGGCCGGCGGCCCTCCACGCTCCATCCAGCGCAGCGACAGTGTTGCATCCTCGATCGTCCAAGTGACGGCGATGCGGCCGGGGGCGACTGACAGAGCTCCATATTTCGCGGCGTTGGTCGCCAGCTCGTGCAGCAGCAGCGCCAGGCTGGTCACCGCATGTCCGCCAATGGTCAATTCCGGCCCGTCGATGGCAATTCGATCGCCGGCGCCATACTCATAGGGCGAAAAGATGGTGCGCAGCAGGGCCTCGATCGTGGTCGACGTCGCCGCCTGCTCCTGCTTCAGGTCCGGCAGGATCAGCTCATGCGCGCGGGCCAGGGCGCTGAGCCGGTTCCGCACTTGCTCCGCCAGTTCCTCCGGCGAACGAGCGGTTCGGGTGCTCAGGGTGACGACGGCGCCGGCCAGGGCGAACAGGTTCTTGACCCGATGGCTGATCTCCCGCAGCAGCAGGACTTGGCGCTCCTGGGCCCGCTTCCGCTCGGTGATGTCGCGGGCGATCTTCGAGGCGCCCGTGATCTCGCCCTTGCGGTTCCGGATCGGCGAGATCGTCAGCGAGATCTCGACCAAGCTGCCATCCTTGCGGCGGCGGATGGTCTCGAAATGCTCGACCCGCTCGCCCCGCCGGATCCGCGCCAGGATCTCCGGTTCCTCGCCCAGCCGGTCGGCCGGGATCACGAGCGTGATCGGCTGGCCGATCGCCTCCTCGGCGGTGTAGCCGAACAGGCGTTCGGCCCCGTGATTCCAGCTCGTGATGACGCCGTTAAGATCCTTCGCGACGATCGCGTCGTCGGAGGATTCCACGATCGCGGCCAGACGCTGCGCCGCCCGTTCGCCGCGGGCACGCTCCTCGGCCTCGGCCAACGCTTGTTGCTCGGCGCGGTGCCGCTCCGTGATGTCGACCAGCATGTTCACGGCGCCGCTCAGCCGGCCCGAGACATCGAACAGCGGCGTCGGATAGGGGATAAACGGCACCCGCGTGCCGTCGGGCCGCTCGGCCATCGCCTCCATGCCCCGGATCGCCCTGCCCTGCTTCAGCGCCAGGGCCATCGGGCATTCGTCATGGGGCAGCGGCGTGCCATCCGGCCAGTAAAGCTTCCAGGAGCCGCAGAACTCGCTCTTGCCCAGCTCGGGGCGGCAGCCCCACAGCTCCGCCGCAGCCTCGTTGTAGAAGGTGATGCGCCCTTCGGCGTCGGTGGTGTAGATCGCGGCGGGCAGCGCCTCCAGAAGCTCATGCGCGGGCCCCTGCTCGACGGGGACGGCTGACCGGAGTGACAATGGTGTGACGGGTGACGCGGCCGCGGTGACGTGCTTCATCGGTAACCCTTTTGTGCCAGCCTATGCAAAACCTGCCCGCGCCGAAGCCGAGGGCCGGTAGCAGTCGCCGCAGTCAGCCAACTCCCAGTTTGAATTTAGCTCACGGTAACGCGCACTTCAACAATGCACGAGGTAAACGCTAAGGACTAAAGTCTTGTCAGAGACATGAAATCTTCATCGTTTCAATGCGATCTGAGCCAATCTTAGCGTTTATCTTTATACATTAAAATTATCGAGCCCCCTGAGATCGCCGACGCTGCCTAGCACCACGAATTGTACAATTCAATCGGTGACAATCGCGCTTCTTCTGTCGGCCCGCAAAGGTCACTATAACTATAGCCAGAATCCTGGGCAAGTTGCGCCACGCCAACAGTTTGATTTTCTACATCCGCCGAAGGTGGCGGATGACCGCCATGGGCAAGATCGAGGGTGGTCGGCACCTGCGTCGACCCGGCGGATTTCGCGGCCGCTGAGATTTCCTCGGACGACTTCGCGTGGTCGTCGATCATCAACTGGGCAAAGATCTCATGTCCGCGCTGGTGGATTTTTGCAATGTGATCCTGCTCGACTGGATCTCGAACTGGTCACTCGTCGCAGCCTTCTGGATGAAGGCGTCCGTCAGGGACTGCCCAGGCATCGATGTCGTGGACGTGGTCTGGGCAAAGGTCGCGGGTCCCGCGAGCGCTGCTGTGGCGATCGCGATGGCGAATGAGAGGAGATGACGCGGCATTGGGTCCGACCTGCAATCAAGGGGAGATGTCGGTTCAGCGGGCGCAATGGGCAGACTCGTTCCGAATGACTGCGAGTGGCCTGCCGCGAGGCGCGCGAAGAGCGCCTCGGAACCAGTAACCTTCATTTTGTATTGGCCGGCCACCTGCCCCCGCGACCGCCCCATCCGCCCCATCGCGCGGGCGGCGCCGATGACGATCGCGACGCGGCCCTCGAAGCGCGGAGGGATGGAGATCGGCGGACCAGCCGACGGATCTGGAGAGGGTGACATCATGGGGAGGCTCCCGCTTCAGGAAGGGCTGCGTTTCCGGACGGATCCTGACGGCGTACCGGCAGTGCTCGCTCCGCCAGTGCCGATGCCACCCGGCCCGGCACCTGGGCCGCCGCTGGGCGTCGTTCCTCGGGGTTGCAAGCCGCTTGCGACGCCGTCTGCGGTGTCTCCGGGCGGTGCGATATCGGCGCTTTCGGCCCGCTCGCCGGATTGGATCTCCCGCAAGGCGCGATCCCAGTGCTCCTGGTCGCGACCGGATGGCCAGCCTTCAATTTCCCAGATCTCGTACGCGCGCGCCCTGATCCGGTCTTCCAAGCTCGTATCCATCGTGTGCCTTCCTAGGTTCCATCCAGTTGCTGTGTGCGATCGTATAGGTTCAGGTGGCACATAGTTCCGGGACTGACGGACTACGGCTCACGTGGATGTTGCCCCTCGCGCCCTCGTCAGGGGATGATTGCCTCGGGAGCCGTCAGTTGGACAGCGCTGCTGTACCGTTGGCGATCGCCGGTTCCGTGTCCGCACCGTTTTATTTATGAATCATTTGATAGAAGATGGGGCGCAAAGCGAAGCGACGGAGGGAACCAGACAAGCCGAGGTTGATTATTTCTCGATCAAAGAATCTTTTCGCCAACGGAACCAATGATCCTGATACCATGTCGTCCACTCGGCGGTTCGCTACGGTGGCAGGCCGCGAGGCGGAGAAGCGCAATGGATTTCCACGATTACGACATCGTGATCGCCGGCGCCGGCCTGTTCGGGCTCACCCTCGCCGAGCGCTGCGCCGCGCAACTCGGCGCCCGGGTCTGCATCTTGGAGCGGCGTAACCATATCGGCGGCAACGCCTATTCGGAAATCGACCCCGAGACCGGCATCGAGTACCACCGCTACGGTGCGCATCTGTTCCACACCTCGAACGAAGAGGTCTGGACCTATGTCAACCGCTTCGCTGACTTCACTGGCTACCAGCATCGCGTGTTCACGCGCCATCGCGGCCAAGTATTCCCGATGCCGATTAACCTGGCGACGATGTGCCAGTTCTTCGGCCGGGCCTTCACCCCCGCCGAAGCGCGGGCGCTGATCGCCCGGCAGGCGCGGCAGGATGGAGTGGGGACGCCGCGGAACCTGGAGGAGAAGGCGATATCTCTGATCGGCCGGCCGCTCTACGAGGCTTTCATCCGGGGCTACACATTGAAGCAGTGGCAGACCGATCCGAAGGACTTGCCCGATACCATCATCACCCGGCTGCCAGTGCGCTACACCTTCGACAACCGTTATTTCAGCGACGCGTTCGAAGGGCTCCCCGCCGAAGGCTATACGGCGATGTTCCGGCGGATGGTCGGATCGCTGCCGATCGACATCCGGTTGGGCGTCGATTTCTTCGACATCCGCGACCGCATCCCGGCGTGCAAGACCGTGGTCTACACCGGGCCGATCGACCGCTATTTCGGCTACCGGGCGGGCCGGCTCGGCTGGCGGACCCTGCGCTTCGAGCGCGCGGTGCTCGACGTCGACGATTTCCAGGGCACCTCGGTGATGAACTACGCCGATGAGGATGTGCCCTATACCCGCATACACGAGTTTCGCCATTTTCACCCTGAGCGGAAATACAAGGCCAGGAAGACCCTGATTATGCGTGAATACTCGCTATGGTCCCTGGGGCGGGACGACGAGCCCTACTATCCGGTAAACGCCGATAGGGACAAGGACCTCTACGAGAATTACAGGGCGATGGCAGCCCGTGAGCGGAACGTCGTCTTCGGCGGCCGGCTCGGGACCTATCGCTACATCGACATGCATCAGGCCATCGGCGCCGCCCTCAAGGCCTTCGAGCGCCAGATCAAGCCCCGCCTGCTCGACGGTTCGAGCCAGCCCGACCCGCATCAGCTCGAGCTGGCGTGAGCGGCGGAAGGCGCTTCACTCACAACCGAGGACCCCATGGACCTTATCGCACCTCAGCCGTCGCCAGCGCCGATCCTCGACGAAATGGCCCGGGAATCGGCCCTGCTGCAGATGTCGTCCGTACAGCCGGACTCCCTGATCTGCTTCTCCCATCTGCGTTGGGACTTCGTCTATCAACGGCCGCAGCATCTGATGACCCGCCTCGCACAGCGGTTCCCGGTCTTCTATGTTGAAGAGCCGGTACTGCGCGATCTCGACCAGCCGAACCTCGCCGTGGTCACGCATGGCGTCGGGGTGACGGTGGTGGTGCCGATCCTGCCCGACCGGCTGAGCCCGGGCGAGCAGGTCGCAGCGCAACGGCAGCTGCTCGACCGATTCCTGGCCGAGCGGAACCTGACGGTGCCGATTCTATGGTATTATATGCCGATGATGCGGGCTTTCTCGGACCACCTGCCGGCGGTACGGATCGTCTACGACTGCATGGACGAGCTCTCCGCCTTCCTGGGCGCCCCGCCGGAACTGATCGAGCGCGAAGCCGAGCTCCTGCAGGCTGCGGATGTCGTCCTCACCGGCGGTATCAGCCTGTACGAGGCGAAGAAGGGCCGGCATCCGAACATCTATCCATTCCCGAGCAGCATCGACGTCGCCCACTTCGCCTCCGCCCGGCAGCTGATGCCGGAGCCGGCCGACCAAACGTCCATCCCGCACCCGCGGCTGGGGCACTACGCCGTGCTGGACGAGAGACTGGACATCGAGCTCCTGGCCTATGTCGCCGACGCGCAGCCCAATTGGCAGCTGATCCTGGTCGGCCCGGTGGTCAAGATCGACCCGGCGGCGCTGCCCCGGCGGCCCAACATCCACTATCTCGGCCCGAAGCGGTACGAGGCGCTGCCAGCCTATCTCTCGGGCTGGGATCTCGCGATCATGCCGTTCGCCCGCAACGCCGCCACGCGCTTCATCAGCCCAACCAAGACCCCGGAATACTTGGCCGCGGGCAAGCGGGTCGTCTCCACCGACGTCAAGGACGTGGTCCGGACCTACGGTGAGACCGGCCTGGTGAGCATCGCCGCTACGCCGGAGCTGTTCGTCCGGGCCGTCGAGCGCGAGCTTAACCGACAGTATGACGAGGCTTGGCTGCGGCAGGTGGATGAAATGCTCGCCCGCACCTCCTGGGACCGGACGGCGGGCGAAATGCTGTCGCTGCTGCAGGGCCACGAACCGTGATATTCGCGTCCAGGGAAGAACGCCCGCTCTTCGCCAGCTTCTTCCAGGCCGGCTTCGAATGCGCCAGCCATCGGCGGCGCGGCGATCGGCGGCGGGTCGATGTGATCAAGGCGACTGGACACGACCGGTTCTGCCGGCAGGACTACAGGGCGGTGCTCGACCACGGCATCTCGACCGTGCGCGATGGCCTCAGATGGCATCGGATCGAGAGGCTGCCGGGCTGGTACGACTGGTCGAGCACCCTGCCGATGATCCGGGCCGCGCGCGAACTCGGGGTCCAGGTGATCTGGGACGTGTGTCATTACGGCTATCCCGATGGGCTCGACATCTGGAACCCGGCCTTCGTCGACCGCTTCGCGGCGTTCGCCGGGGCCGCCGCCGCCCTGATCCGGGACGAGCAGGAGGGGGTGCCGTATTACTGTCCGGTCAACGAGATCTCCTATTGGGCCTGGGCCGGCGGTGACACCGCGCGGATAAGTCCTTTCGCGACCGGCCGGGGGAACGCGCTCAAGCGCCAGCTGGTGCGGGCGGCGTTGGCGGCGATCCGTGCGATCCGGGAGGTCGATCCGCGGGCGCGCTTCGTCCAGTCCGAGCCGGCAATCCATGTCCGTGCCGCGCCCGATCGGCCGAGAGACGCGGATCAGGCCGAGCGGTATCGGCAATCCCAGTTCGAGGCCTGGGACCTTATTTGCGGTACGATGGAGCCGGAACTCGGTGGCGATCCGTCCTGCCTCGACATCCTCGGGATCAACTATTATCCCGACAATCAGTGGTTCCTGACCGGCGGCATGATCGGACTGGGCCACCATTGTTACCGGCCGTTCCGCGAGATCCTGCGGGAAATCAGCGCCCGCTACACGCGGCCGATGGTGATCAGTGAGACGGGTGCCGAATCCACGGCGCGTCCGGCTTGGCTGAACTATGTCTGCGGCGAAGTCGTGGCGGCACGATCAGTTGGCGTGCCAGTCGATGGAACCTGTCTCTACCCGATCCTCGACTATCCGGGGTGGGAGGACGACCGGGTCTGCGAGGTGGGGCTGCTCGGCCCGGCGGACGAGACCGGTCGCCGCCCGCTCTGCGGGCCGCTGGCGGCTGCGCTGGCGCAGCAGCAGTTAGCCCTGGCCTCGGCCGACCGCGGCCGCGAGGCGCCGGCCGTTTCCGACCGGCCGACCTTGGGACTCGCCGGCTGATGTCGTCCTGGGCGTCGGCAACGACGGGGCGCGGCCGCCACTGGCGAGCGGTCCGCTGGTCTTCCTGTGGCACTACGTGAAGGAGCACCCGGCCGCCTTCTCGGCGCCGCAGTCATGGTGCTTGCCGCTGCCGGCTGCGCGGTCGCCGTGCAATACGCGATGAAGCTGATCGTCGACGCCATGGACGGCGGCGATCGGCCGGGGGTGATGGGCGCTGTGTGTGTTCCTGGCGCTGATCGCCAGCGAGAATGTGCTCTGGCGGCTCGGCGGCGGTGGCGGTCGGCCGGTTCGGCGGGTGGAGCCGTCCGCTGCATTTGGCCTATGCGGATGAGGGGAACCAGGTCGGGGGTGACTTGATCGACACCGTCGGCAATGTCTGGGCGGTGACGGCGTTCTCTACGCGCAGCCGCGAGCTCCGTCGGCTGGAGCGCCGCTTCCGCAGCGAGGCTGCGACCCAGAAGCGGAGCTGGCTTTACCTGGAGAAGACCCGGACCCTGCACGACGGGGCGCTCTGCGTCTTCGCCGGGGGTTTGTCACGTTCACGGTCTTGCGGGGAGCCCGCGAGCAGCGTAGCGGTGGCCATGACCCCAGCTGACTATGCCGGTTATCGCTTTCCATCCGACGTGATCCAGCGCGCCGTCTGGATGTACCTCCGCTTCACGCCGAGCTACCGCGACGTCGAGGACCTGCTCGCCGAGCGCGGTATCGAGGTGTCGTACGAGACCATCCGTCGGTGGGTCAGCGCGTTCGGCCCGATGATCGCGAGGCGTCTTCGCGCAGCGGCCGGCGCCGCACCGGCGCTGGCACCTCGACGAGATGTTCGTCCGGATCGGTGGCAAGCAGATGTATCTCTGGCGGGCCGTCGATGCCGAGGGTGAGGTGCTCGACGTGCTGGTTCAGGCCAGGCGGGACGCGGCGGCCGCCGCAAGCTGATGCGCAAGCTCCTCCGGAAGCAGGGCATCGCCCCGAACGAGTGGGTCACCGACAAGTGCCCGGCCTACGCCGCTGCACTTCACGATCTGGGCCTCGGCGCCGCAGTACATCAGGGTCAAGCGGCAAAACAACCGGGCCGAGAGCTCGCACGTCCC
>NZ_JBHYMS010000100.1:0-13930 GCF_042743185.1 Inquilinus sp. NPDC058860
TTTGGCGTCGGAAACCCCCTCCCCCTAACCCCCTCCCGCGAGGGGAGGGGGGACTCATTTAGCTTTCGGCTGATATCGGTTGCGAACTTCTGGGACGAAGCGAAAACTATTCTGAAAAGATCTCGCCTGCGGGAGAGGCAACAACTCACCGGCGCAATCGGGACAACCGATCTCGCTTGAACTCATCCCGGCCCTAGGCGACAGCCGCCCAGAAGGCCTCGGCGGCCTCGCCCTGGCGCGAGGCGGGGCGGAACAGCCGGATCTCGATCGGCACGTGGTGCTCAGGGCCGCCGGCCTCGACCAGCAGGCCGCCGGCGATGTCCTCCTCCGCCAGGGTCTGCGGCAGCCAGGCGAGGCCGTCCCCGTTCCGGGCCATGGATTGCAGCGTGGCGGCGAGATGCGAGGTGAAGACCGGCTGCAGCGCCGGCGCGCCTCCCGCCGCCTCCCGGGCCCCCGCCAGGATCCGGCCGAGCCCCGACTGGTCGCTGTAGCCGAGATAGCGCGGCGGCGCCGCACCCGAGAGCGACCAGCGCGGCGCCCCTTCGCCGTCGGGCGCGCTGAGCGGCACCAGCACGTCGTGCCCGACCACGATGCTCCGGAACGGACGCCCGTCGAGGCGCGTGGCCATGCCCGGATGGAAGTGGCACAGCAGGAAGCTCACCTCGCCGCGGATCATCATCGGCTCGCAGGCCTGCAGGCTGTCCGAGACCAGGTTGAGGCTGCCCAGGCGGGCCGCGGCGTCGGTCCGGCGGATCCATCTCGGGAAGAAGGTGAAGGACAGGGCGTGGGTGGCCGCGATCGACAGGGGCGGCGCGCCCTTCCGCGCGGCCTCCAGCGTGTCTCGGCGCAGCTGGTGCAGGGCCCGCACCAGGATCTCGGCCTGGGCCTGGAACTGCACGCCGGCCGGGGTCAGCGCGACCTGGTGGGTGGTGCGCAGGAACAGTGGCGCGCCGACCCAGTCCTCCAGCGCGCGGATCCGGCGGCTGAAGGCCGGCTGGGTGACATGGCGCCGCGCGGCGCCGCGGGAGAAGCTCAGCGTCTCCGCCAGCGCCAGATAGTCCTCCAGCCAGTTCAGATCCATCGGTTATGCCGATCCCTTATAAGCAATCCCGACATTGGCATTGGCGGTACCGGCCGTCGAGTCGTACTCCTCGGGGCAGGACAACGCCGTCGTCTCCGGCTCCGGAAAGTCATCGATCTCCCGGATCGGCGGTTCGGCCGACACGGCGGCGCATGTCCTGACTCCCGACAAGGATCGGCCAGAAAATCCAGGGAAGGGATGCAAGGGTGAGGACTTCGACCAGGAAACCGCTTCTCGGCGAATTGTATATCCAGGTGCTGATCGGCATCGTCGTCGGCGCCGGGATCGGCATTGCCTGGCCGGAGATCGGCGCGTCGCTGCAGCCGGTCGCGGACGGCTTCATCAAGCTGATCAAGATGCTGCTCGGGCCGATCGTCTTCGGCACCGTCGTCGTCGGCATCGCCAAGATGAGCGACATCAAGGATGTCGGGCGGATCGGGGCCAAGGCGCTGATCTATTTTGAGATCGTCTCGACCCTGGCGCTGCTGATCGGCCTGGTGGTCGCCAGCGTGATGCAGCCCGGCGCCGGCATGAACATCGACGCCGGCCAGATCGACGCGTCGTCCATCTCCAGCTACGTCAAGGCGGCGCAGGGGAACCATGGCCTCGTCGCCTTCTTCCTCGACATCATCCCGACGACGATCGTCGACGCCTTCGCCCAGGGCGCCATGCTGCAGATCATCCTGATCTCGGTGCTGATGGGGATCGCGATGGTCAAGCTCGGCGACCGCGGCAAACCGCTGGTCGGCCTGATCGACGTGCTGCTGCAGGGGCTGTTCCGGATCGTCGCCATGGTGATGCGCCTGGCGCCCTTCGGCGCCGGTGCGGGCATGGCCTTCACCATCGGCAAATACGGCATCGCCACGATCTGGTCGCTCGGCTACCTGATGGTCTGCGTCTACGTCACCACGATCGTCTTCATCGTCGTGGTCCTGGCTTCGGTCGCCTGGTGGTCGGGCTTCCCGCTGACCCAGTTCTTTCGCTATTTCAAGGACGAGATCCTGATCGTCCTCGGCACCTGCTCGACCGAGGCGGTGATGCCGCAGATGCTGAAGAAGCTGGAGCGCCTGGGCTGCGAGAAGACGGTCGTCGGCATGGTCCTGCCGACCGGCTACACCTTCAACGCCGACGGCACGTCGATCTACCTGACGATGGCGGCGCTGTTCGTCGCCCAGGCCACCAACACCCATCTGGCGCTGGGGGACGAGCTGCTGCTGCTCGGCGTGTTCCTGCTGACCTCGAAGGGATCCGCCGGCGTCGCCGGGGCCGGGTTCGTGACCCTTGCCGCGACGCTCTCCACCATCCACACCGTGCCGGTGGCCGGCCTCGTCCTGCTGCTCGGGGTCGACCGCTTCATGAACGAGGCGCGGGCGGTGACCAACCTGATCGGCAACGGCGTCGCCACCATCGCCATCGCCAAATGGGACGGCGCCTTCGACCAGGTGCGGGCGCGCGAAGTCATGCAGGCGCATCGCGAGGGCCGGGTGCTCGCGGACGAGGAGCCTGTGCCTGAGATCCGCCCGGATAGTCCAGAGATCCAGGCCGCGGCCGGCGCCCTGCGCTGAGACCGTTTCCAACGCTGCGACACGAAAGGAACAGCATGCGCATCGTCGACGTCGTCGAGGTCACCAAGCCGATCGCCTCCCCGATCCGCAACGCCTATATCGACTTCTCCAAGATGACGGCCAGCCTGGTGGCCGTGGTCACCGACGTCGTGCGCGACGGCCGCCGGGTCGTCGGCTACGGCTTCAACTCGAACGGGCGCTACGGCCAGGGCGGGCTGATCCGCGAGCGCTTCCGCGACCGGATCCTGGCGGCGGATCCGGCCGGCCTGCTCGACGATGCGGGCGAGAACCTCGACCCGCACCGGATCTGGGCGGCGATGATGGCGAATGAGAAGCCGGGCGGGCACGGCGAGCGCTCGGTCGCCGTCGGCACCATCGACATGGCGGTGTGGGACGCCGTCGCCAAGATCGCCGGCCAGCCGCTGTTCCGGCTCTTGGCGCAGCGCAAGGGCCGCGAGGCCGACCCGCGCGTGTTTGTCTATGCCGCGGGCGGCTACTACTACCCCGGCAAGGACAATTCGGCGCTGCGGGCGGAGATGCGCGGCTATCTCGACCGCGGCTACACCGTGGTGAAGATGAAGATCGGCGGCGCCCCGATCGACGAGGATCGCGGCCGTATCGAGGCGGTGCTGGCGGAGATCGGCGGCCAGGCGCAACTGGCGGTCGACGCCAATGGCCGCTTCGACCTCGAGACCGCGATCGCCTACGCCAAAATGCTGCGGGACTATCCCTTGTTCTGGTACGAGGAGGCCGGCGACCCGCTGGACTACGCGCTGCAGGCGGCGCTGGCGGAGTTCTATCCCGGGCCGATGGCGACCGGTGAGAACCTGTTCTCGCACCAGGACGCGCGGAACCTGCTGCGCTATGGCGGGATGCGGCCGGACCGCGACTGGCTGCAGTTCGACTGCGCCCTGTCCTATGGGCTGGTGGAATACCTCCGCACCCTCGACGTGCTGGCGCAGCTCGGCTGGTCGCCGTCGCGCTGCATCCCGCATGGCGGGCATCAGATGTCGCTGAACATCGCCGCCGGCCTCGGCCTCGGCGGCAATGAGAGCTACCCCGACCTGTTCCAGCCCTATGGCGGCTTCCCGGACGGGGTGCGGGTCGAGGACGGCCACATCGTCATGCCCGACCTGCCGGGCATCGGCTTCGAGGGCAAGTCCGACCTGATCAGGGTGATGCGCGCGCTGGCGGAGTAGGGCGGCCACGATCTCGCGTGCGGGAGAGGCAACCCGTTGTTGCGCCACCGGAAATACGATCGCAGTAGTATTACCGGTCGGATCAGTTCATGATACGTTCCATGGACATGACGCCCCCCGATTGCGACTCGGAAGACCGGCCGGTCGACAAGGATCTGGCCTGGACGCGATGGGCGCTGGGCTCGCTGGCCGAGCTGGTCGAGATCCACCTCCGCACGGCGCGGATGACGGCGACGGAGCAGTTGGCGACGCCGATCGGGCCGACCAGGCCGGATTTCGCGCTGGCGCAGGTGCGCCTGGCCCGTTCGGTGCGGCTGTCGATCGCGATGAGCCAGCGGGTCCGCGAGACTTATCAGGACCGCAAGGCCGGGAAGGCGGCGCCGGAGCGCACGTCGGCGGAGGAGGCGGCCGAATCCGCACCGGCCGAGGTCGCGCCGGCCGAGGCCGTGCCGGCTGCCGGTCCGGAGGGCGGTGAGCCCCGGTCGGAACCGCGCGAATCCCTGACCGAGAGCGAATGCCTGGAGGACCGGCTCGAGCCGGGCGAGGAGGCAGAGGATCGGCGAGACCTGGACGCAGCCCTGCTGCCGCGGGACCGGGACGCCGCCCTGGAAATGCCCGATCGCCTGCCCGACATCCCTGTCGACGCCGTCCCCGTGGCCGCTCGACCGGCGGAGGATTGGCGTCCTGCACCCGACGAGCCCGACACCGGCCGGCCTGTGCCGGCTCTCCCGAAGCCGGACAGCAGCTGAGCCATGGGCGGCGCGATCGCGTAGGTTGGGTTTGCATGGCGAACCCAACATCCCGCCACCGCACCTCTGTTGGGTTCGCTTGCCGCGAACCCAACCTACGAAATCCGGATCATGTTGCCTCTCCTCCCCGGGCTTGACCCGGGGATCACGGGAGAGGTCGGAGGCGCTTGCGCCTCCGGGTGAGGGGGCTTTGTCGAGGCCTGGGTGCTCCTACCGCCCTGCCGCATAGGCCTGCATCAGCCGCGGCGTGGCGGCGGCGCGCAGCAGGCCGTCGGGGTCGCGGGCGGCGGCGACCAGGCGGCCGACGGTCCATTCCGGCGCCTCCTCGAGATCGTGGCCGCGGCGGCGCAGCTCGGCCAGCACCTCGGGGCCGAAGCTCTCCTCGGCCAGCAGGTGGCCGGGCTTGCGCTCGCGCGGATAGAAGGAGCTCGGGAAATGCGCCGTGTGGAACATCGGCTGCTCGATCGCCTCCTGCAGGTTCAGCCCGTGATGGACATGGCGCAGGAACAGCTGCAGCTGCCATTGCTCCTGCTGGTCGCCGCCGGGCGACCCGAAGGCCAGGTACGGCTTGCCGTCGCGCAGGGCCAGCGACGGGGTCAGCGTGGTGCGCGGCCGCTTGCCCGGCTCCAGGCTGGCCGGCAGGCCCGGCTCCAGCCAGAACATCTGGGCGCGGGTGTTCAGCATGAAGCCCAGCTCTGGGATCACCGGCGAGGATTGCAGCCAGCCGCCCGACGGCATCGCCGCCACCATGTTGCCCCAGCGGTCGACCGCGTCGATGTGGACGGTGTCGCCGCGCCGGGCCGACAGCATGTCGGCCATGGTCGGCTCGTTCGCCGCCAGGTCCTTCAGCGCGGTGCCGCTGACCTTGGACAGCCGCTGCAGCGCCGCCATCACCCGGTCGACCTGCGCCTCGTAGCCGGGCACCCGGCCCGGCCGCAGCTCGCGCGAGGCGGCAGCGCCGATCAGGCCGCGGCGGGCGTCGTTGTAGGCGTCGGACAAGAGCGCCTCGACCGGCACGTCGACGAAATCCGGGTCGCCGTAATAGGCCTCGCGATCGGCGAAGGCGAGCTTCATCGCCTCGGTCACCGTGTGCACGAAATCGGCGCTGGCCGGGCCCATCGACGCCAGATCGATGTCCTTCAGCAGGGCCAGGGTCTGCAGGAACACCGGGCCCTGGCCCCAGGGGCGGATCTTGGCCAGGGTGTGGCCGTGATAGTCGTAGGTCAGCGGCGCCTCGTATTGCGGCGGCCAGCCGGCCATATCGTCGCCGGTGATGACGCCGCGGTGGCGCCGGCCGCTCTCGTCCATCACCTCGGTGTTGCGGGCGAAGCGGTCGACCGCCTCGGCCACGAAGCCGCGGTAGAAGGCGGCGAAGGCCGCGTCGGCCTGGCGCTCGCGGTCGCCGCCCGCCGCCTCGGCCTCGCGGATGATCCGCTTCCAGGTCTCGGCCAGGACCGGGTTGCGGAACAGCTGCTTCGCCTTCGGCGCCGACCCGCCCGGCAGGAACACGGCGGCGGAGGTCGGCCATTCGGCCTCGAAGAAGTCCTTCAGCCCGGCGATGGTGTCGGCGACGCGCGGCAGCACCGGGTGGCCGCCCTCGAGATAGTGGATCGCCGGCTCCAGCACGTCGCGCACGGTCAGGTTGCCGTAGTCGCGCAGCAGCACCATCCAGGCGCCGAAGGAGCCGGGGATCACGGTGGCGAGCAGGCCGTTGCCGGGGATCAGGTCCAGCCCCTCGGCCTTGTAGTGCGCGATGGTGGCGCCGGCCGGGGCCGGGCCCTGGCCGCACAGCACCTCGGTCCGGCCGGTCGTGGCCGAATGGAACACCACCGGCACGTCGCCGCCCGGGCCGACCAGATGCGGCTCCACCACCTGCAGCACGAAGGCGGTGGCGATGCAGGCGTCGAAGGCGTTGCCGCCGCGCTCCAGCATGGCCATGCCGGCGGCGCTGCCGAGCCAGTGGGTCGAGGTGACCATGCCGAAGGTGCCGAGCAGTTCGGGGCGGGTGGTGAACATGCGTGTCTCTCAGCTTTCGCGGGGGTCGAGGGCGTCGCGCAGCCCGTCGCCCAGCAGGTTGAAGCCCAGCACGACCAGGAAGATCGCGCCGCCCGGGAAGACCGACATCCAGGGCGCCTGGCTCATGAAGTTCTTGGCGGTGTTCAGCATCGAGCCCCAGGACGGGCTCGGCGGCTGCTGGCCGAGGCCGAGGAAGGACAGGCTGGCCTCGGCGATGATGGCGGTGGCGATGGTCAGCGTCGCCTGCACGATCAGGGGCGGCATCACGTTGGGCAGGATGTAGCGGATGATGATCCAGCGGTCGGGCAGGCCGATCGAGCGCGCGCCCTCGACATAGTCCTCGGTCTTCACGCTCAGCACCTGGCCGCGGGTCAGGCGGATGAAGATCGGCATCGCCGACAGGCCGATCGCGATCATGGCGTTGGTCAGGCTGGGGCCGAGGAAGGCGGCCAGCGCGATCGCCAGGATCAGGAACGGGATGGCCAGCATCGCCTCGGTGGCGCGCGAGATGGCGCCGTCGACCAGCCCGCCGTAATAGCCGGCCACGAGCCCGAAGGGCACGCCGACGGCCAGCGCGATGGCGACCGAGATCACCCCGGCCATCAGCGAGGCGCGGGCGCCGTAGGCGAGGCGGGTGTAGATGTCGCGGCCGAGGTCGTCGGTGCCCAGCCAATGCGCGGCCGACGGCGCCTTGCGGATCGCCGTGAAGCTGGTCTGCAGCGGGTCCTGCGGCGTGATCAGCGGCGCCAGCACGGCGAGCAGCACGAAGCCCATCACCAGGATCGCGCCGACCACCGCGCTGCGGTTGCGCACGAACTTGGCCAGGCCGCGGCTGCGCTGCTTCCGTGCGGGGGCTTCGACGCCGAGGCCACCTTGAACGACTGTGGGCGCGGTCATGACGGGTGCCTCAGCCGCGGGTTGATCAGGATGTAGAGGACATCGGCCAGCAGGTTCATGGCGATGAAGCCGATGGCGGTGCACAGCACCACGCCCTGGACCACGGCGTAGTCGCGGTTGAACACGGCGTCGACGATCAGCTTGCCGAAGCCCGGGATGGTGAAGACCTGCTCGGTCAGCACCGCGCCGGCCAGGAGCTCGCCGAACAGCAGCGTCACCAGGGTGACGATCGGCACCAGCGCGTTGCGGAAGGCGTGCTTCAGCACCACGGCGGGGCCCAGGAGCCCCTTGGCCCGGGCGGTGCGGATGTAGTCCGACCGCAGCACGCCGAGCATGGCCGACCGGGTGTGCCGCATCAGCGTGGCGGCCAGCGCGGTGCCCAGCACGAAGGACGGCATCAGCATGGTCTTGAGGCTGAGCCACAGGTCCTGCGACGGCGGCACGTAGCCGGAGGCGGGCAGCAGTCGCCACTCCACCGACACCAGCAGGATCAGCATGATGCCGAGCCAGAAGTTGGGGATCGACAGGCCGGACAGGGCGAAGACGTTGGCGGCGTAGTCGACCGCCGTGCCCTTGCGCACCGCGGCGATGATGCCGGCCGGGATGCCGATCAGGAGGGCGAAGACCATGGCCATGGCGGCCAGCTGGATGGTCACCGGCAGCTTCTGGGCGATCAGCTGGGTCACCGGCGCGTCGGTGCGCAGCGAGATGCCGAAATCGCCCTGCACCACCTGGCCGATCCAGGCGAAGTACTGCACCGGGATCGGGTCGTTCAGCCGGTACTTGTCGCGCAGGTATTCCAGCACCGCCGGGTCGCGCTCCTCCCCCGCCATGGTCAGCACCGGGTCGCCCGGCAGCAGCTTCTGCAGCGCGAAGACCAGCATCGACACCAGGATCAGGGTCGGCAGCGCCACCATCAGCCGGCGCAGGATGATCCGGGTCATGGGTGGGCGCTCCCCGACGCAAGCCCCTCAGAGTCCCCCCTCCCCCCGCGGAGGGGGGACTCGATCGGAAGCGGTCGCGTGGAACCGGGCACCAGCATCCTCAGCCCTCGATGCTCATGCCCTTCAGGCGGATCATGCCGTCGGGATAGGCGGTGAAGCCCTTCACCTTCTTCGACAGCACGAACGGCCAGGGCTGATAGTAGGTGTAGATGATCGGCAGCTCGTCCTCGAGGATGGCCTGGGCCTGGTCGTACAGCTCCTTGCGCTTGGCCTGGTCCGGCGTCTGCCGGGCGGCGTCGAGCAGCTTGTCGACCTCGGCGTTGCAGTACTTGCCGTCGTTCAGGTTGCCCTTGCAGGTGACGAAGGCGTGGATGTTGCCGTCGGGGTCGACGCGGCCGGACCAGCCGACCTGCTCGGCTTCGAAATTGCCCGACGCCGCTTCCTTCATCATCGCCGCGAACTCGGTGGCGCGCAGCTTGATGTCGAAGCCGGCCTCGGACGCCATCGCCTGGATCAGCTCGGCGATCTGCTGCGCCGTGGTGCCGGTGCCGAACACCAGCTCGAACGACACCCGCTCGTGCCCGGCCTCCTTCAGCAGCTGCTTGGCCTTTTCCAGGTCGCGGGCCCGCACCGGGAACTTGTCGCTGAAATACGGGCTGGCCTGGGGGAAGGGCTGCTGCGCCGGCGGGTAGATGCCGGCGCCGACCACCTGGTTGATCGCCTCGCGGTCGATCGCCAGCTCCAGCGCCTGGCGCACGCGCTTGTCCTGGCCCAGCGGGTTCTTGGCGCGGTCGCCGTTGCCGGTGTTGATGGTGATGCCCTGGTAGCCGATGCCGGTGACCGGCGCGAAGACCAGCTCCGGATCGGCCTTCACCGCCTCGACGTCGGACGGCGCCAGCCGCTCCAGCATGTCGAGGTCGCCGGCCTTCAGATTGGCCAGCCGCACCGTGGTGTCCGGGATCGGCTGGAACACCACCTTGTCGATCTTGTAGTTCGCGGCGTCCCAGTAGCCGGCGTATTTCTGCAGCACGATGCGGTCGTTCTGCACCCGCTCGACGAAGCTGTAGGGGCCGGAGCAGACGGGCTTCTGGCCGAAATCGCCGGCGGCGAAGGCCTTCGGCGCCAGCATCATGCCGGCGCGGTCGGACAGCTGGGCCAGGATCGTGGCGTCGGGGCGGGACAGCTTGACCGCCACCGTCTTCGGATCGACCGCGACGACATCGGCGACCGAGGCCAGCTCGCTCTTGCGCAGGCTGTCGGGCAGGGTGCGGGCGCGGTCGAGATTGGCCTTCACCGCGGCGGCGTCGATCGGCTCGCCGTCCTGGAAGGTGGCGCCTTCGCGCAGGGTGAAGGTCAGGGTCAGGTTGTCGTCGCTCCAGGTCCAGCTGGTCGCCAGCTTCGGCACGAAGCCGAGCTCGGGGTTGATGTCGACCAGCTTGTCGCAGAGCGAGGCGAAGACGATGCGGCCGACGAAGGTGCGGGCCCGGTGCGGGTCCAGCACGTCGGGATCCTCGTTCAGCCCGACCCGCAGCGTGGTCTGGCCATAGGCCGTGCCGCTGAGCAGCAGGCCGGCGAGGAGGGCGAGGACTGGGCGTGCGCGCATGAGAAAGCCTCCTGTTCGGTTTCTTATGGACGGGCCGCCTGGACTTGGCGGGCACGGTAGAGAGCGAGCCGCGTCGCCAGCTTGGGCGGCGTCGGCGGCGCGGCCAGGGCACCGGCCCCGGCATCCTGGATCTCGCGCCAGAAGTGGCAGGCGACGCTGCGCCCCGGCTCCGCCTCCTCGGCGGGCGGGCGGATCTCGGAGCAGATCGGCTTGGCGTGCGGGCAGCGGGTGTGGAAGCGGCAGCCGGGCGGCGGCGCGGTCGGGCTGGGCACGTCGCCCTGCAGCAGGGTCTTGGGCCGGCGCCCAGCCGGGCTGGGCACCGGGATCGCCCGCATCAGCGCCTGGGTGTAGGGATGCAGGGGCGCGTCGAACAGCGCGTCGACCGGCGCCTCCTCGACGATCTCGCCGAGATACATCACCGCCACCCGGTCGCTCATGTGCCGGATCACGGCCAGGTCGTGGGCGACGATCACCAGGGTCAGGCCGAAGCGTTCCTTCAACTCCTCCAGCAGGTTGATCACCTGCGCCTGGATCGAGACGTCCAGCGCCGAGACCGGCTCGTCGCCGACGATCAGCACCGGCTGGCCGGCCAGGGCCCGGGCGATGCCGATGCGCTGGCGCTGGCCGCCGGAAAATTCATGCGGATAGCGGCCGGCATGGTCCGGCAGCAGGCCGACGATGCGCAGCAACTCCGCCACCCGGTCGCGCCGCTCCGTCCCCTGCGCCAGCCCGTGCAGCCAGATCGGCTCGCCGACGATGTCGCCGACCGTCATCCGCGGGTTCAGCGAGGCGTAGGGGTCCTGGAACACGATCTGCAGTTCGCGCCGCAGCGCCCGCATCTGCTTCGGCGGCAGCGCCGTCAGGTCGCGGCCGCGATAGATCACCCGGCCGGCGGTCGGCTCGATCAGCCGCAGCAGCAGCCGGCCGAGGGTCGACTTGCCGCAGCCGGATTCGCCGACCACGGCGAAGGTCTCGCCCGGCCGGATCGCCAGCGACACGCCGTCGACCGCATGCACCAGCGGCGACCCGCCGAACAGGCTGCGGCCGCCGCCGAAGCGCTTGACCAGACCCTTGCCTTCGAGGAGAGCCGTCATGCGGCGTCTCCGGCATGCTGCTCCAGCGGCGCGAACCAGCAGGCGGCGCGGTGGTCCGGCCCGACCGGCTTCGCCGGCGGCGTCTCGGCGGTGCAGCGCGGCTCGGCGAAGGGGCAGCGCGGGGCGAAGCGGCAGCCCGGCGGCATGCGGTCGGCCGGCGGCACGGTGCCCGGGATGGTGGCCAGGCGCCCCTCGCGCCGGCCGAGCGACGGCACCGACCCCATCAGCCCGATGGTGTAGGGGTGCTGCGGGTCCTCGAAGATGGCGTCGACCGGGCCGGATTCGACGATGCGGCCGGCATACATCACCGCGACATGGTCGGCGACCTCGGCCACCACGCCGAGATCATGGGTGATCAGGATCATGGCGGTGCCGGTCTCGTCCTGCAGCCGCCGGACCAGGGCCAGGATCTGGGCCTGGATGGTGACGTCCAGCGCCGTGGTCGGCTCGTCGGCGATCAAGAGCTGCGGGTCGTTGGCCAGGGCCATGGCGATCATGGCGCGCTGGCGCATGCCGCCCGACAGCTGGTGCGGATAGGCGTCGAGGCGCTTCTCCGGCGCCGGGATGCGCACCCGGCGCAGCATCTCCAGCGCCCGATCGCGCGCCTCGGCCTTGCTGACCGCCTTGTGCCGGCGGATGCCCTCGGCGATCTGGTCGCCGATGGTGAAGGCCGGGTTCAGGCTGGTCATCGGCTCCTGGAAGATCATCGCCATGCGGCTGCCGCGCAAATCGGCGCGCTCGCGGTCCGTCAGGCGAAACAGGTCGTGCCCCTCGAACCGGGCGCTGCCGGAGGTGATGCTCGCCACCGGCGGCAGCAGCCCCATCAGCCCCAGCGCGGTGATGCTCTTGCCGCAGCCGGATTCGCCGACGATGCACAGCGTCTCGCCGCGGGCGACGGAGAAGGAGACGCCCTCGACCAGGTTGGCGCCGACCGACAGCGACAGGGCGAAATCCTGCACCTCCAGCACGGTCTCGCGCGCCGGCTCCGGTGCAGCGGTGGGGGCGCGGGCGACGCGGGCGTCAGAGACGGAGGCCATCGGCCGCCTCCGTGCTGTCGCCGTGGCGGACGGTCCGGTCCTGCACCGAATCCTGCGGCGCCGGCTCGCCATGCATCGCCGCCTCGAGATTGGCGTGCAGCGCCAGCAGGTGGCGCCGCATCGCCGCCTCGGCCGCGGCGCCGTCGTGCCGGGCGATGGCGGCGACGATGTCGGCATGCTGGCTGGTATAGGCGCGCAGGCGGATGCGGTTGCGCGCCGCCTCGCGCAGCCGGCGCCAGGACGGCGACTGGCGGATCCGGTCGATGCAGTCGAACAGCGCCAGCAGCAGGCCGTTGCCGGCGGTCTCGGCGATGTGGCGGTGGAAGGCGCTGTCCCACAGCTCGTGGCCGTCGCTGTCCATGCTGGCGGCGGTCTTGCGCTCGATCCGGCGCAGCGCGGCGATGCTGTCGGGCGACGCCTTCAAGGCGGCGAGGCGGGCCAGCGCCGGCTCGATCTGCAGCCGGGCCTCCATCACCTCCAGCGGGCTGGTGCGGTCGGCCAGGGATGCGATCAGATGCGGCTGCACCGGCGGCCGCTGGCCGGCGAAGGTGCCCTTGCCCTGGTGGCGCCAGATCCGGCCCTCGGCCTCCAGCACCTCCAGCGCCCGGCGCACGGCGCGGCGGCCGACGCCGATCCGCCCGGCCAGGTCGCGCTCGGCCGGCAGCTGCCATTCGGCGCGGTCGCCCTCGGCATCGAGCAACGCGCGCAGCCGCTCCAGCGCCACGCTGGAATTCGACACGCCGCGGGGTTCGGGTGAAACCACTTCAGCCATTGGTCTCCCAAAGGCTGCGTCCGCCGTTCCGGCTCCGAGCCATCTGCCAGTCCCTGTTGAGCTTGAGGACGCCCGGCCAAGCGGTCCTGAGGACCGATCATGACGCGCGACGCCGCTTCGTCTTGCCGGACAGCCAAGCGCAAAGGGAACCAATTTGCAAATGGTTTCCTGGGTGGCGACACGATTGGGATTGTGCTTTGCGTCGCGACCGGTGACGGGGCGAGACGCTAGAGGGACGACGGCGCGGAACCGGGCCGATGGTCCAGATAATCCGTCAGGATGGCATCATGGGCCACGATGTGGTCGCTCAGGTCGAACACGTGCTGGAGCCATGGGTGCCGCAGCGCCTCTTCCCGCGTAAGAAGCCGGCCTAGCATTCCCTGGGGCCATGCCGTCTGCTCCGGCCCGATGATCCCGACCTTGTACTCGCTGTCGTCCGACCAGAGCTGGAAGATGAAAGCAACGCGATCCTCGGGGGACGCGGCTTCATCCCAGTCTCCCAACCCTACGATCATCTCTGCCCGCGGGTGCCGCGGGCCGTGGGTCAGCACGGCGCGATAGATCGCGAAGGCATCTCCATTCCGAGTAACGAAACGGGTCAGCCGGGTACTGGGCGCACCGCAGCACTCGCAAGCGGCATGACTTGGTTCCGTGAACTCGATTTCGAACATGATGTCCCTCGCGTCCCGACCAAGCATCGCCTGTTCCGGCCGGGAGATCGAGTCCCGTCACGCGGATGGGGGCAGGCACCAAACGGCGGGATCATCGCTGGTTTGCCGGCCGTCCTCTTTGCGTTGCCTCTCCCGCAAGCGAAACCTTTTCAGAATGTCCTTTGGATCGCCTGGGAGGATCGCAACGACATCGGCCGCAAGCAAAATGAGTCCCCCCTCCCCTCGCGGGAGGGGGGTAGGGGGAGGCCATCTCGTACAGCCGCAGGGTGTCCGCGCCGTACTCGCCGCAGATCTCGTCGGGC
>NZ_JBHYMS010000101.1:0-13808 GCF_042743185.1 Inquilinus sp. NPDC058860
CCGCAGAGGACTCTCACCTCCAAGTCACAAACCGGGGCACCACTCCCGGCTCTCGGTGCTCTCGCACCTCGCGCCATGCCTGGCGCACACGAAAAAGCCCGCCCGGTTCCCCGGGCGGGCTCTCTGATCCAAACCGTCGGCCGGGTTCAGGCGCCGCGGCGCCACCAGCCGCGCTTCGGGGCTTCGGGCGGCTGGTTCACCACCTGATTGGCCTCGACCGCCAGGTTCTCGGCCGGGGCCTCGGGCTCAGGCTCGGATTCCGTCGCGGCCGGCGCCGGCTCGGGCACGGCGCCGTTGAGCGCGGCCGCCTCGGGCTCCGGCGCCGGAGCCGGGGGCTCGGCGGCGGGTTCGGCCGCAGCCTCGACGGCGACCTCGGCCTTCTTGCGGCGCGGGGCGCGACGCTTCGGCTTCGGCGCCTCCTCGGCCGGCGCCGCAGCTTCCGCTGGGGCAGCTTCCGCCGGGGCAGCCTCCGCCGGAGCGGCTTCGGCCGGGGCGGGCTCGGGCGCGATCACGGCCTCGGCGGCCGCAACCGTCTCCGGCGCCGCGACGGCCTCCGGCTCGGCATGGCTGGCGGCGTCGGCGGCTTCCAGCACGAAGGGCTCGGCCTCGTCCGTCTTCTTGCGGCGACCGCCGCGACGGCCGCGACGGCGGCCCTTGGCCTCGTCGTCGGCAGCCTCGGCCGCCGGAGCCTCCGCGGCCTCGGCAACAGCCGGCTCGGCCTGTGCGGCCGGCTCGGCGGCAACGGGGGTGGCCTCCTCGACCGGCTCGGCATGGCTCACGGCGTCGGCGGCCTCGACCGTGAACGGCTCGGCTGCCTGATCCTCGGGCGCGCCCTCCTCGGCTTCGTCGCGCGGGTCGTATCCGAAGCTGCCGTCAGCGGCGACTTGCGCGGGCTGGTCCGGGCGATGCCCGTCCTCGCCGCCGCGCCGGCGGCCGCGGCGCCGCCGGCGGCGACGGCCGCGGCCCTCGCCATCGGCCTGCTGCTGGCCGTGATGCTGCGGCGGCTGGCCCGGGCGCTGCTGCGGCTGGCGCGCCGGCTCGCGGACCTCCGCGACCTCCTCTTCCGCCTCGTCCTCGATCTCCTCCGCCTCGGCCTCCAGCGCGGCGTCGGTCTCGGCCATGATCCGGGCGGCGTTGTCGACCGGCGCGGCCGGGGCCGGCAGCTCGGCGCTGCGGGCGCGGGTGCGCTCGATCCGGTGCGCCGGCGGGATCAGGCTGTCGTCGGCCTCGATCATCACCCGCACGCCGTAGCGCCGCTCGATGTCGGCCAGGGCGTCGCGCTTCTGGTTGAACAGGTACAGCGCCAGCGCGGTGGCGACATGCACGGTGATCTCGGAGGCGCGCTTGCGGATGCCCTCCTCCTCGATCGCGCGCAGCACCGACAGCGCGGCCGAGCCGGTGGTCCGGGTCATGCCCAGCCCGCCGCAATGGGCGCAGGTCTCGAAATGCGTCTCCATCAGGCTCGGGCGCAGCCGCTGGCGCGACAGCTCGAGCAGGCCGAAGGCGCTGATCCGGCCGATCTGGATGCGGGCGCGGTCCTGCCGCATCGCCTCCTTCAGCCGGTGCTCGACCGCCTTGTTGTGGCGGTCGTCCTCCATGTCGATGAAGTCGATGACGATCAGCCCGGCCAGGTCGCGCAGGCGCAGCTGGCGCGCCACCTCGTCGGCGGCCTCCAGGTTGGTCTTGTACGCCGTCTCCTCGATGTTCCGCTCGCGGGTCGAGCGGCCGGAGTTGACGTCGATCGAGACCAGCGCCTCGGTCGGGTTGATGACGATGTAGCCGCCGGAGCGCAGCTGCACCACCGGGCTGTGCATCGCATCGATCTGGCCTTCCACGTTGAAGCGGTGGAAGAGCGGGACGTTCTCGTCCTGGTACGGCTGGACCTTCTTGGCATGGCTCGGCATGAGCATGCGCATGAAGTCCTTGGCGGTGCGGTAGCCCTCCTCGCCGGCGACCTGAACGTCCTCGATGTCCTTGGAATAGAGGTCGCGGATCGCCCGCTTGATCAGGTCCGCCTCTTCATGGATGGCGCAGGGGGCGGTCGACTGCAGCGTTGTCTGCCGGATCGAATCCCACAGCCGCAGCAGGTAGTCGAGGTCGCGCCGGATCTCCAGCTTGGTCCGCTCCAGCCCCGCGGTCCGCAGGATGACGGCCATGCCCTCCGGCACCTCCAGGTCATCCATGATCGCCTTCATCTTCTTGCGATCCTTGGGATTGGCGATCTTCCGGCTGATGCCGCCGCCGCGCGGCGTGTTCGGCATCAGCACGCAGTAGCGGCCGGCCAGCGACAGGTAGGTGGTCAGCGCGGCGCCCTTGTTGCCGCGCTCCTCCTTGGTCACCTGCACCAGCATGATCTGCCGGCGCTTGATGACCTCCTGGATCTTGTAGTTGCGGTAGTTCGGCAGCTTCGAGCGGCGGTCGCGGGCCTCCTCGGCCTCGTCGCCGCCCAGCACCTCGACGGGCTCCTGCCCGCCGTCATGGTCGTTGCCGTTCTCGCCCTCGGCCGTGCTCGGGTCGTCGCCCCGCGGCGCCTCGGCGGGCGCCAGCAGCGCGACCGGGCCGCTGTCGCCTTCGGTCGACAGGGTCTCGCCGAAGCTGTCCTCGGCGATGGCCTCGGCGTGGATCACCTCGCCCGCCACCCCATCGCCGGCTTCGATCGCCTCGCTCGGGCCGGTCTCGGCGGCCTCGGCGCGGGCCGGGCGGCGGTCACGGCCGCGGCGCCGGCGGGACGCCGGCTCGGCCGGCTTCGCCTCGACGGCCTCGGCCTCGTCGGCCTCCGCGGCCTGGCGGGCCAGCAGGGCCTCGCGGTCGGCGATCGGGATCCGGTAGTAGTCGGGATGGATTTCCGAGAAGGCGAGGAAACCGTGCCGGTTCCCGCCATATTCCACGAAGGCGGCCTGGAGCGAGGGTTCGACCCGCGTCACCTTGGCCAGGTAGATGTTGCCCTTCAGCTGCTTCTTGGCCTCGGTCTCGAAATCGAATTCCTCGAGCCGATTGCCGTCCAGCACCACCACCCGCGTTTCTTCCGCATGGGTGGCGTCCACCAGCATTCTTTTAGCCATGTACAAACCCTGGCGACGCTGCCGCCGGCCCCGCGCGACCGACGGGGCCGCGGCGCGTCATTGTCCTGCCGAAGCCGCCGGGGACGCGAACCGTGATCACCCGAGAACGGCGCTTCGCAGCAGGCCAGACGGGAGGGTTCGCGACCACCGGTCCGGCGCGGATGCGCCGGGGCACGGCTTCGAGTTGATCCTCGATGTCGCCCGACATCCGCGGCTGCGCATCGCATGCCGGCCGTTCGACGAGGCGTTCCACGGCGGAAATCGATGCGCTGCCGCGCGGCCGACCCAAAAACCCGGGGGAACCCGGATCTCCGATCGACCGATCAGGCAGACTGTCGCGCCGCCACGATACCGACGCACCGCACTCTCGACAATGGAAGATTTCGGCGGTAGGGGCCTCTTGGCCAGTCGCGGCGCCACGGGGGCCTGACTCGCGGTCGGCGCTATGGTAACAGAGGCCGCCCCGGCCCCCGTGGTCATCAACGGAACACAATCGCGGCCTATCCGCTTCTGCGTCGAGGCCGGTCTCGCGGGGCCGCCCCGCCGCTCCGGGGCGGCTGTCGCCGTCCATCCATTGCTCCCCAAGGTCCGATGCGCCTGATCGGCTGGCTCCTATCCTCCCTCATCCTCCTCCTCGTCATCGCGGCGGTCGGGGTCTTCGCGGCCGCGAGCTATTTCGGCCGCGACCTGCCGGACACGGCGCAGCTGGCCGAATACGCGCCGCCGATCACCACCCGCCTGCACGCGGGTGACGGCCGGCTGATGGCGGAGTACGCCAGCCAGAACCGGTTGTTCGTGCCGTTCGGGGCGATCCCGCCGCTGGTGGCCCAGGCGTTCGTCTCGGCCGAGGATCAGCGCTTCTACGACCATCCGGGCGTCGACCTGCAGGGCATCGCCCGGGCCGGGATCTCCGCGATCCAGAACTATGCCTCCGGCCGGCGGGTCGAAGGCGCCTCGACCATCACCCAGCAGGTGGCGCGCAACTTCTTCCTGACGCCGGACCGGGCGATCAGCCGCAAGATCCGCGAGGTGCTGCTGGCGCTGCGCATCGAAAGCGCCTTCACCAAGCAGCAGATCCTCGAGCTGTACCTGAACCAGATCTATCTCGGCCGCGGCGCCTACGGCGTGGCGGCGGCGTCGCTGGCCTATTTCAACAAGCCGCTGAAGGACCTGACGATCTCCGAGGCCGCCTTCCTGGCCGGCCTGCCGAAGGCGCCCAGCAGCTACGACCCGAAGACCCGGCTGGACGCGGCCGTCAACCGCCGCAACTACGTCCTCGGCCGGCTGCTCGAGGACGGCGCGATCACCCGGGAGCAGGCCGACGCCGCCCGGGCCGAGCCGCTGGTGACCAAGGATCGGCGGCAGATCGAGTTCGTCAGCGCCAACTACTTCGCCGAGGAGGTGCGGCGCGAGCTGCAGCGCCTCTACGGCAACGACGCCCTCTACCAGGGCGGCCTGTCGGTGCGAACCTCGCTCGACCCGCATCTGCAGGACCTCGCCGACCAGTCGCTGCGCAACGGCCTGCGCAGCTATGACCAGCGGCACGGCTGGCGCGGCCCCTTGAAGAAGATCGAGGGCTTCGACGACTGGGCCGGGCAGCTCGCCGCGATCGAGCGGCCGGCCGGCGCCGGCGACTGGCAGATGGCGGTGGTGCTCGACGTCGACGCCAAGGCCGCCGGCATCGGCTTCTCGGACAGGAGCCGCGGCACCATCCCCTTCGCCGAGATGAAATGGGCCCGGCCCTGGCGCGAGAACCAGACGGTCGGCGCCGAGCCGCGGAAGCCGTCCGACGTGCTGGCCAAGGGCGACGTGATCCTGGTCGAGCCGACCGGCCCGGTGCCGGAGGACAAGGCGGTGCCGCAGGAGTTCGGGCTGCGCCAGATCCCCAATGTGCAGGGCGCGCTGGTGGCGCTCGATCCCAACACCGGCCGGGTGCTGGCGATCACCGGCGGCTACGACTACGCGATGAGCGAGTTCGACCGCGGCACCCAGGCGGTGCGGCAGCCGGGCTCGACCTTCAAGCCCTTCGTCTATCTGACGGCGCTGCAGGCCGGCTACACCCCGGCCACCATCATCGACGACGCCCCGATCACGATCGACACGGGCACCACCGACTGGGCGCCGGAGAACGACGACCGGCGGTTCCTCGGGCCGATGCCGCTGCGCGTCGGCGTCGAACGCTCGCGCAACCTGATGACGGTCCGCCTGATCCAGGCGGTCGGCCTCGACAAGGTGAAGGACACGGCGGAGCGGTTCGGCGTCTACAAGGACATGCCGCTGCTCTACTCCATGGCGCTCGGCGCCGGCGCCACCACGCCGCTGCAGATGGCGACCGGCTTCGCCCAGATCGCCAATGGCGGCAAGAAGGTGATCCCGACCTTCATCGACCGGATCCAGGACCGCACCGGCCGCACCATCTACCGGCACGACGACCGGCCCTGCGACAGCTGCGGCCAGCCCTGGGCCGACCAGGCGACGCCGGCGATCCCGGACACGCGCGAGCAGATCGCCGACCCGGTCTCGGCCTACCAGATCACCTCGATCCTGCAGGGTGTGGTCCAGCGCGGTACGGCCTCGGCGCTGAACAAGCTGGGCTTCACCCTGGCCGGCAAGACCGGCACCACCAACGATGCCAAGGACGCCTGGTTCGTCGGCTTCGCGCCCGACCTGGTGGTTGCGATCTATGTCGGCTTCGACGACCCGAAGACGCTCGGCGCGCGCGAGTGGGGATCGACCGCCGCCCTGCCGATCTTCCGCGACTTCATGTCCGCGGCGCTGCAGGGCAAGGACGTGCCGCCCTTCCGCATCCCGCCGGGGGTCAATCTGGTGAAGATCGACCGGCTGACCGGCCAGCCCGCCTATGGCAGCGGCGGCGACACGATCTGGGAGGCGTTCCGCCCCGGCACCGAGCCCGGCACCGGCTACGCCCTCGACCGGCTCGACGGCAGCGGCGCCGCCACCGGCGAGGGCGGCGACACCGGCTTCGGCGACAGCGTGCCCGACGCCACGACCGGGACGGGCGGGCTGTACTGAGCGCCGCCGCGGCCTAGATCAAGCGAGGCGACACGCCGGATCAGGGAGGAACCCATGGCCCTTCGCAAGTTCATCATCGAGCGCGACATCCCCGACGTCGGCACCCTCGAACGCGAACAGCTGCGCGGCGCCGCGGCCAAGTCCAACGACGCGCTGCGGCAGATCGGCCCCGACATCCAGTGGGTCGAGAGCTATGTCGCGGACAACAAGACCTTCTGCGTCTACCTCGCCCGCGACGAGGAGGTGATCCGCAGGCACGCCGAGATCAGCGGCTTTCCGGCGACCAGGATCACCGAGATCCGCAAGATGATCGACCCGACGACGGAACGGGCCGGCTGACGGATCGCCGGCGGCAGCGGGCGATGGATCTCTCGGACTTCATCCGGCTGCTCGAGGCCTATCGCGGCACCCGCTACCTGTTCGACGCCGACGGCGCCGAGCGCGAGGTGCGGATCGACCGGCGGAATCCGGAAGCGGAGGCATGGCTGGCCGGCCGCGGCGCGGCCGGCGCCGGCTTCGTCACCGCCGACAACCCGCGCAGCCGGCTGGCGCCCGCGGTCGAGAACGCGGCGGCGCGGCAGCGCCTGGCCGAGGCGGTGCGCCGGCGCGGCCTCGACGCCGTGCCGCACACCGGCGCCGGGCTGGACGGCGCTTGGCCGCCGGAGCAGGGGCTTCTGGTGCTCGACATGCCGGTCGGGGAGCTGACGGCGTTGGCAGAGGAATTCGGCCAGAACGCCATCGTCTGGTTCGTCCCCGGCCAGCCCGCCCGGCTGGTGCCGACCCGCCTGCTGTTCGAGGCGCTCACGATTCCGTAGGTTGGGTTCGCGGCACGCGAACCCAACTATTGGCAGGCGTCTGTTCCATGAAAAAGGGCCCCTTTCAGGGCCCTTTCCGATTCAACCGTTCAGCGGTCGGCTCAGGCGTGGCCGGCGGCGCCGCGGGTGACCGCGGTCAGCTTGGCGCGGGCCAGCTTCAGCGCCCGCTCGGCCACCGCCTTGTCGCCGGGGGTCTTGGCGTCGGCCACATCCTCCTCGGCGTCGCGCAGCTCCTGCTCGACCTTGGCGCGGTCCAGCGAGGCCACCGGCACCACCTCCTCGGCCAGCACGGTGCAGCGCTCCGGCGTCACCTCGGCGAAGCCGCCGGTGACGAACAGGCGGCTGGAGATGGCGCTGCGCTGCTCATAGACGTCGATCACACCCGGCTGGATGGTCGACAGCATCGACATGTGCCCCTTCAGCACGCCGAAATGGCCGTCGCCGCCGGGGACGACCACCATCTCGACCTGCTGCGCCACGAGCAGCTTCTCGGGCGAGACCAGTTCGAAGGCGAATTTCTCGGCCATGGATGTCCCCGGCTAGGCTGCTACAGGCGTCAGGCGGCTTCGGCGAGCTTCTTCGCCTTGGCGATGGCGTCGTCGATGGTGCCGACCATGTAGAACGCCGCCTCCGGCAGGTGGTCGTAGTCGCCGTTGACGATGCCCTTGAAGCCGCGGACCGTCTCCTCGACCGGGACGAACACGCCCGGCGTGCCGGTGAACACCTCGGCGACATGGAAGGGCTGGCTGAAGAAGCGCTGGATCTTCCGGGCGCGGGCCACGGTCAGCTTCTGCTCCTCGGTCAGCTCGTCCATGCCCAGGATGGCGATGATGTCCTGCAGCGCCTTGTACTCCTGCAGCGTGCGCTGCACGGCGCGGGCCACCTCGTAGTGCTCCTGGCCGACCACGCGCGGGTCGAGGATGCGCGAGGTCGAGTCGAGCGGGTCCACCGCCGGGTAGATGCCCAGCTCGGAGATCGCGCGGCTCAGCACCGTGGTCGCGTCCAGGTGCGAGAACGAGGTCGCCGGGGCCGGGTCGGTCAGGTCGTCGGCGGGCACGTAGATGGCCTGCACCGAGGTGATCGAACCCTTGGTGGTCGAGGTGATGCGCTCCTGCAGCGTGCCCATGTCGGTCGACAGGGTCGGCTGATAGCCCACGGCCGACGGGATGCGGCCCAGCAGCGCCGACACCTCGGCGCCCGCCTGGGTGAAGCGGAAGATGTTGTCGACGAAGAACAGCACGTCCTGGCCTTCGACGTCGCGGAAGTACTCGGCGACGGTCAGGCCCGACAGGCCGACGCGGGCGCGGGCGCCCGGCGGCTCGTTCATCTGGCCGTAGACGAGGGCCACCTTGGAGCCGTCCTCGCCCAGCTTGATGACGCCGGAGTCGATCATCTCGTGATACAGGTCGTTGCCCTCGCGGGTGCGCTCACCCACGCCGGCGAAGACCGACACGCCGCCATGCGCCTTGGCGATGTTGTTGATCAGCTCCTGGATGGTCACCGTCTTGCCGACGCCGGCGCCGCCGAACAGGCCGATCTTGCCGCCCTTGGCGTAGGGGGCGATCAGGTCGACGACCTTGATGCCGGTGACCAGCACCTCGGCCTCGGTCGCCTGGTCGACGAATTCCGGCGCCGCGCGGTGGATCGGGAAATGCTGCTTGGCGTTGATCGGGCCGCGCTCGTCGATCGGCTCGCCGATCACGTTCATGATGCGGCCCAGCGTCTCCGGGCCGACCGGCACCGAGATGGCGTTGCCGGTGTCGTGCACCTTGTTGCCGCGCACCAGGCCGTCGGTCGAGTCCATGGCGATGCAGCGCACGGTGTTCTCGCCGAGATGCTGCGCCGCCTCGAGCACGAGGGTCCTGCCGCCGATCTCGGTGGTCAGGGCGTTCAGGATGGCGGGCAGCTCGCCATCGAACTGGACATCCACCACGGCGCCCAGAACCTGGCTGATGCGGCCGATGACGTTGCTTCCGGTCTGGGTCTCGACCATGGTGTTCACGCTCCTCGAACTGTCTTCAAGCGATCGGTGGATCAACAGGGCGGCTTAGACGGCTTCGGCGCCCGAGATGATCTCGATCAGCTCCTTGGTGATGTAGGCCTGGCGGGTCCGGTTGTAGACCAGCGTCAGCCGCTTGATCATGTCGCCCGCGTTGCGCGTCGCATTGTCCATCGCGGTCATGCGCGCGCCCTGCTCGGAGGCGGCGGATTCGAGCAGCGCCTTGTAGATCTGGATCGCCAGGTTGCGCGGCAGCAGCTCCGCCAGGATCTGCTCCTCGCTCGGCTCGAACTCGTAGACGATGTTCGACGCGGTGTCCTCGGCCACGGCCGGCAACGCCACGGGCACCAGCTGCTGCACCGTGATGATCTGGGCGATCGCCGACTTGAACTTGTTGTAGACGACCGAGCAGACGTCGAAGTCGCCGGCCTCGAACATCGCCAGGATCCGGTCGGCGATGCCGTTGGCGTCGGCGAAGCCCAGCTTCGGCCGGCCGATGTCGATCACGCTCTCGACGATCAGGTTGGCATAGTCGCGGCGCAGGTTGTCACGGCCCTTGCGGCCGACGGTGAACAGCTTCACCGTCTTGCCGCGGCCCTGCAGCTCGCGGATCTGCTTGCGTGTCTCGCGCATCACCGTGGCGTTGAACGCCCCGGCCAGGCCGCGGTCCGAGGTGATGACGAGCAGCAGGTGCACGTCGCTCTTGCCGGTGCCGGCGATCAGCTTCGGGCCCTGGCCCGCCGTCTTGGCGACGGCGGCCAGGCCGGTCAGCATCCGCTCCATCCGGTCGGCATAGGGCCGGCCGGCCTCGGCCTGCTCCTGGGCGCGGCGCAGCTTCGACGCCGCGACCATCTTCATGGCCGCAGTGATCTTCTGCGTCGACTTGACGCTGGTGATCCGGTTCCTGAGGTCCTTCAACGACGGCATGGCGCCCCGCCTTCAATCGATGTGGTGGGAACGACTGCCGCTCAGACGAAGGTCTTGGCGTAGTTGACGATGAAGCTGGTCAGCTTCTCCTCGTTCTCCGGCGAGATCTGCTTCTCGTTGCGGATCGCCTCGAGGATGGCGGCGCCCTCGTCGCGCAGCGCCTCCAGCAGGCCCTTCTCGAAATCCGGCACCCGGTTGGTCGGGACGCTGTCGAGATGGCCGCGGACGCCGGCGAAGATCGACGCCACCTGCTCCTCGACCGGGAGCGGGCTGAACTGCGGCTGCTTCAGGAGCTCGGTCAGGCGCGCGCCGCGGGCCAGCAGCTTCTGGGTCGAGGCGTCGAGGTCCGAGGCGAACTGGGCGAAGGCCTCCATCTCGCGGTACTGGGCGAGCTCGAGCTTGATGCGGCCGGCGACCTGCTTCATCGCCTTGATCTGGGCGGCGGAGCCGACGCGGCTGACCGACAGGCCGACATTGATGGCCGGGCGGACGCCCTTGTAGAACAGGCCGGTCTCGAGGAAGATCTGGCCGTCGGTGATCGAGATCACGTTGGTCGGGATGTAGGCCGACACGTCGCCGGCCTGGGTCTCGATGACCGGCAGGGCGGTCAGAGAACCGTTGCCGTGCTCGTCGTTCATCTTGGCCGCGCGCTCCAGCAGGCGGCTGTGCAGGTAGAACACGTCGCCCGGATACGCCTCGCGGCCCGGCGGGCGGCGCAGCAGCAGCGACATCTGGCGGTAGGCCACGGCCTGCTTGGACAGATCGTCATAGATGATCAGCCCGTGCATGCCGTTGTCGCGGAAGAACTCGCCCATCGCGGCGCCGGTGTAGGGCGCCAGGAACTGCAGCGGCGCCGGCTCGGACGCGGTCGCCGCGACGACGATGGTGTATTCCAGCGCGCCGTATTCCTCGAGCGTCTTGACGATCTGGGCGACCGTCGAGCGCTTCTGGCCGATGGCGACGTAGATGCAGTAGAGCTTCTGGCTCTCGTCGCCGGACTTGTTGATCTCGCGCTGGTTCAGGATGGTGTCGATGGCGACGGCGGTCTTGCCGGTCTGGCGGTCGCCGATGATCAGCTCGCGCTGGCCGCGGCCGACCGGGGTCAGCGCATCGATCGACTTCAGGCCGGTCTGCATCGGCTCGTGCACCGACTTGCGCGGGATGATGCCCGGGGCCTTGACCTCGACGCGGCTCATCTTGGCGTCGGCGATCGGGCCCTTGCCGTCGATCGGGTTGCCCAAGCCATCGACCACGCGGCCCAGCAGGCCGCGGCCGACCGGGACCTCGACGATGGCGCCGGTGCGCTTGACCGTGTCGCCTTCCTTGATGGCGCGGTCTTCGCCGAAGATCACGATGCCGACATTGTCGGTCTCGAGGTTCAGCGCCATGCCCTTGATGCCGCCCGGGAACTCGACCATCTCGCCGGCCTGGACGTTGTCCAGCCCGTAGACGCGGGCGACGCCGTCACCGACCGACAGCACCTGGCCGACCTCGGCGACGTCGGCCTCGGTCCCGAAATTGGCGATCTGGTCCTTGATGATCGCAGAGATTTCGGCGGCACGGATGTCCATCAGACGGTCCCCTTCATCGCGAGCTGCAGCTTGGCCAGTTTCGTGCGCAGGGAGCTGTCGACCATGCGCGAGCCGACTTTGACGATCATCCCGCCGAGCAGCGCGGGATCGATTTTGACATTGACCTGGACCTTGGCGCCCATGGCCTTCTTGAGCTGGTCGACCAGCGCCTCGGTCTGGCGGTCGGTCAGCGCCGCGGCGGCGGTGACCTCGGCGGCGACCTCGCCGCGGCGGCGGGCCAGCTCGGCCAGGAAGGCGTCGATCATGGCGTCGAGGGCGAACAGGCGGCGGTTGCGCGCCACCAGGCCGATGAAGCGGCGCACCAGGTCGGACACGTTCGCCCGCTCCAGCACCGCCGCCATCGCCTTGCCCTGCACGTCGCGCGACAAGAGCGGGCTGCGGACCAGACGGCGCAGATCCTCGCTTTCGGCCAGGGCGGTCTTCAGGCCGCGCAGGTCGTCCGCGGTCTGGTCGAGCGCCTTGCCTTCATCGGCGAGTGCGTAGAGCGCCGTCGCGTAGCTGGATGCGAGGCCGGAAATTCCTGACCCTGTGGCTGCCACCGATCGTCCCTCGATCGTTTGTTTCGATCGTGGCAGGAGGCCACGACCACCGAATGTTCGGGGGGCTCTATCGCACAACAGAGGGCTGTCCGAGGCCCACCCCTTACGCTCGGCGCGCCGTCATCTAACATAGCGGTAGGGGGTGCGCAACCGGCATGGAGGCGGGTTTTTCATGGCGGAGTGCCGGATGTAGACTGGCGCGAGCGATTCGCATCCTCCGGAGGCCGGAATGCCGCACGACCATTCGCCCGGGCCCGACTCCGGCCATGATCATGCGGCGCATGACCACGGGCCGGGCCATGCCCATCATCACGGCATGCCGGACGGGGCGGATGGCGAGCGGCGGCTCCTGATCGCGCTGGCCATCACCGCCGGCTTCATGCTGGTCGAAGCGGCGGGCGGCTGGATCGCCAACTCCCTCGCGCTCCTGGCCGATGCCGGCCACATGCTGACCGACGCCGCGGCGCTGGCGCTGGCCTGGCTGGCGGCGCGGATGGCGCGGCGGCCGCGCGACGCCCGGCGCTCCTATGGCTATGGCAGGGTGCAGGTGCTGGCCGCCTTCGCCAACGGCATCGTGCTGCTGGCGGTGGTCGTCGCCATCGTGGTCGAGGCCGCCGGCCGGCTGGCCGCCCCGGCGCCGGTCGAGGGCGGGCTGATGATCGGCATCGCCGCCGCCGGGCTGGCGGCCAACCTGGTCGCCTTCCGGGTGCTGCAGGGCGGCGACCGCGGCAATCTGAACCTGCGCGGCGCCGCGCTGCATGTGATGGGCGACCTGCTCGGCTCGGTCGGCGCGCTCGCCGCCGGGGCCGTGATCCTCCTGACCGGCTGGACGCCGATCGACCCGATCCTGTCGGTCCTGGTCTCATTGCTGGTGCTGCGCAGCGCCTGGGCGATCCTGCGCGAATCCGGCCATGTGCTGGTGGAGGGGACGCCCGGCGGGATCGACGAGGCGGTGCTGGCCCAGGCGATCCTGGCCGAGGTGCCGGCGGTGATCGACGTGCATCACGTCCATGCCTGGACCCTGACGCCGGACCGGCCGCTGGTGACGCTGCATGCACGGCTGCGCGAGGGTGCCGATTCCGACCAGGCGATCGGCGCGGTGACCCGCCTGCTGCGCGATCGCTTCGGCGTCGACCACGCCACGGTGCAGGCCGAATTCGAGATCTGCGCCGACGCCGCGCACGCGCCGCGACACTAAGCGCCCCCCGTCGCGGCCTCGCCGCGACACTAAGCGCCCCCCGTCGCGGCTACGCCGCGACACTAAGCGCAACGCGCCGGAACGTAAAAGCGCAATCGCCAGTTCACCTTTTTGCTCGGAAGCGGTAATTATTCGACATACTCCTGTGTATTTGATGTCGCCCATGGCCCGGCTTTCCGGGGCTGCGGGCCCGGAAAGGTGACGATGGGCCATAATGGAGCTCAAGCCCGCGACGCGGATCCGCTGTCGATCTGCCGCAACGTGACGGTCGCAGGACGACGCACGAGCGTCCGCATGGAAGTCGTGTTCTGGGACGGGTTGATGGAGATCTGCGCGCGCGAGCAGATCGGTCTGAACGAGATCTGCACCCGGATCGACGCCGCCCGCAAGGGCAGCGGCCTGACCGGGGCGCTCAGGGTCTTCGTCCTATGCTATTTCCGCGAGCTGACGCGCCGGCCGGCGCCGGTGCAGCCGCCGGTCCACGCCTCGGTCCAGACCCCGCCGGCGCTGCTGGTGGCGGCGCTGGAAGGCGTGGTCGGGGCGAGGGCGTAGCAGGAACTGTCGGTTGGGTTCGCTTCGGCGAACCCAACCGTCACGACCCGGTCATTGTAGGGTTAGCGGGCCGCCAACCCAACCAACGCGA
>NZ_JBHYMS010000102.1:0-13573 GCF_042743185.1 Inquilinus sp. NPDC058860
ACCGGCGCCTTCTTGCCCGGGATCAGCGCGGTGCAGATCACGATGTCCTGCTTCTTCACCGTCTCGGCGATCAGCGCCGCCTGCTTGGCCCGGTATTCCGCCGACATCTCCTTGGCGTAGCCGCCCGCGGTCTCGGCCGCCTTGAACTCCTCGTCCTCCACCGCGACGAAGCTGGCGCCCAGCGACTGCACCTGCTCCTTCGCCGCCGGACGCACATCGGTCGCCGACACCACGGCCCCGAGCCGCCGCGCCGTCGCGATCGCCTGCAGCCCGGCCACCCCCGCGCCCATCACCAGCACCCGGGCCGGCGGCACCGTGCCGGCCGCCGTCATCATCATCGGGAAGGCCCGGCCGAACACCGATGCCGCCTCCAAGACCGCCCGGTACCCCGCCAGGTTCGCCTGGCTCGACAGCACGTCCATCGCCTGCGCCCGCGTGATCCGCGGCACCAGCTCCAGCGCGAAGCTCTCGATCCCGGCCGCCGCATAGGCCGCCAGGCTGTCGGCATCGTCATAGGGCTCCAGCACCCCGATCAGGGTCGCGCCACGCGGGATCAAGGACAGCTCGTCCACCTCGCCCGACCGCAGCGGACGGCGCACCTTCAGCACCACGTCGGCGCCGGCCAGGGCCGCTGCCGCATCCGCCGCCACCTCCGCCCCCGCCGCGCGATACGCCTCGTCCGTCACCGCGCTGCCCAGCCCGGCGCCGGTCTCCACCACCACCGTCGCCCCCAACCCCACCAGCTTCTTCACGCTGTCCGCCGTCGCCGCCACACGGCGCTCCCCCTCCCGCCGCTCCCGCAACACCCCTATCCGCATGGACAAGACTCCCCTATGCGGCCCGCGGGGCGGCGCCGCATGGCGTTAGAGACGCCGCGGCAGCCGGTCGGGCCGCCGCGGTTCCACCTCTCGAGTGGAGATCAGGCGTGGACCACGGTGGAGGCCGAGTCCTGCAGCGCCGGCGACGACTGCTGCAGGAAATGCCGGATCAGGTCGCGGGCGCTGATCACCCCGACCAGAGTGTGGTCCTCCATCACCGGCACGTGCCGGATGTGGTTCTCGTCCATCAGCCGCAGCACCGTCTCGATGCTGTCGCGCGGCTCGCAGCTGATCACGGTGCGGCCGATGAAGGCAGAGACCGGCATCGACAGCGCCGCGGCGCCATGCGCGGCCAGCGCCCGGGCGACGTCGCGTTCGGAGAACACCCCGACCACGACATTGCCCTCGGTGCGGCACACCTCCTTGACGACGAGGGCGCCGATGATCTCCTTCGTCATCAGCGCGACGGCGGTGGCCACCGTCTCGCCGACGCGGATCATGACGACGCGCGAATCCTTCTGGCGGAGAATGTCTTCGGCCCTCATTGGCTGGGTTCCTCCTCTGGAAAGCGGCTCTTTCCGGCCGCTCGGACAAGGGTCAGGCCGGCACCAGCGCCGGGGCCCGTTTCGCTTCGGCCGGGCCGGGACGGCTGTAGAGCCCGGCGATCTCGGCGCGCTGCTGCACCAGGGCCAGGACGGTGTCGACCGTCGGGGTCGGCACCCCGACCATGCGGCCGAGCTCCTGCACCACGGTGACCAGCGGGTCGATCTCCATCGGCCGGCCGCGGTCGAGGTCCTGCAGCATCGAGGTGCGGTGGGCGCCGACGGCGCCGGCGCCGTCCAGCCGCCGCTCGATGTCGACCCGGAAATGGACCCCGAGCCGGTCGCCGATCATCTGCGCCTCGGCCATCATCCGCCGGGCCACGTCGCGGGTGGAGGGGTCGCCGGTGATGACGTCGAGCGTCGCATGGGTCAGGGCGCTGATCGGGTTGAGGCAGAGATTGCCCCAGAGCTTGAGCCAGATCTCGTCGCGGATGTTGTCCCGGACCGGCGCCTGCAATCCTGCCGCCGTCATCGCCTCGCTGAGAGCGGTGACGCGGGCCGACCGGCTGCCGTCCGGCTCACCGAGCGGGAACTTGTCGCCGTAGTGATGCTCGACCACGCCGGGCGCCACCACCTCGGTGGCCGGATAGACGATGCAGCCGATGCCGCGCTCCGGCCCCAGCCGCTTCCATTGCACCCCGCCGGGATCGACCGTCTCGATGGTGCGGCCCTCGAGCTCGCCGCCATGGCGGTGGAAATACCAGTAGGGCAGCCCGTTCACCGCGGTGACGACCGCCGTCTCCGGCCCCAGCAGCGGCTGCATCGCCTCGACCACCCCCGGCACCGAATGGGCCTTGAGGCAGATCACGACATAGTCCTGCGGGCCCAGCTCGGCCGGGGTGTCGGTGCAGCGGATGCGGGCGGTGCGGGTCTCGTCGTCGATCCTGAGGGTCAGGCCGTTCTGGCGCATCGCCTGGAGATGCAGGCCGCGGGCGACGAGGCTGACCTCGACCCCCGCTCGGTGAAGCTGGACGCCGAGATAGCCGCCGATGGCCCCGGCGCCATAGATGCAGAGTTTCATGGCCGCGCCTTCCTCCCGTTGATTGGAGTCAGGGCCGCTGAGCAGCCGACGCGATCATCGTGGTATACAAAATACCAAATGTCAATCAATCCAAGGACCAATCGAGGGAGGAAAGCTGCGCTGGACTCTCGTCCACGGTATACTTGTGACCGGCAGCGCCCGGGGCTATAGCCGAAGGGAACGCCGGCCGCAGGCGACAGATAGGGCCTTCGATGAGCTTCCCGCAGATCGACGTAAAGCCGCTCGACACCGAAACGAGCTTCCGGATCAAGGCCTACAAGGCCCTGAAGCAGGCCATCACCGAGATGGACATCTACGGCCATGCCGGCGAGATCAAGCTGGAGGAGCGGCAGCTGAGCGAGATGCTGGGCGTCAGCCGCACCCCGATCCGCGAGGCGATGACGCTCTTGGAGCAGGAGGGATTCGTCCGCTCCGTCCCCCGCCGCGGCATCTTCGTGATCCGCAAGAGCAAGGCGGAAGTCCTGGAGATGGTCACGGTCTGGGCGGCGCTGGAGAGCATGGCGGCGCGGCTGGCCACCCAGGTCGCGACCGACGCCCAGATCCGCAAGCTGCACGACTATGTCGACGTGTTCCACGACCGTAACCCGGAGGAGCATGTCACCGAGTATTCCGAGGCGAACATCGCCTTCCACAAGCAGATCATCCGGATCAGCGGCTGCCAGCTGATCGTCGACATCACCGACAACCTGTTCATCCACATGCGCGGCATCCGCCGGGTGACGATCGGCCAGGACCACCGGGCGCAGCGCTCGGTCGTCGACCACCAGAAGATCGTCGCCGCGCTGGAGGCCCGCGACGCCGACCTGGCCGAGACGCTGGTGCGCGAGCACACGCTGGGCCTGGCCGAGCATGTGCGGAAGCACGGGGACTTTTTGGACTAGCTCACTCCCCTGCCCCGAGGTCGCCGAAATAGGTGCCCTCCATCGGGACGGCGAGGAACCGCCGGTTGATCTCGGCCAGAGTCGCCGAGGGGTCGAGGTCGCGGAACAGCTCCGGATGGAACCACTTCGCCATCGCCTCGACCGCGACGACATGGGTGGGGGCATGGAAGAAGTTGAGCCAGAGGGCATGGGCGCGCCCGGCGGCGACGGCCGGCAGCTGGCCGAGTCCGGGCTCGCCGCGGATCGCGGCCAGCTGCTCCCGCACCGTCGCCGGCGACACGCCCGGCCCGATCCGGAAATTTCCCGGGCCCGGCAGGTGCGGGCCGCCGGCGGCGATGTAGACCTCCGGAGTCTGCGCCAGCACGTATTCGAGGCCGAGCTGGCCGGTCGGGCCGGGCACGATCGCCTTGGCGATGTTCTCGCCGCCGGCGAAGTCGATCAGCGTGCCCGCGCCGGAGGCCCCGGCCGACCAGCAGCATTCCCAGCCGCCGGCGCGGGCGTGCAGCAGCACCTTCGGCCGGGCGCCGGGATGCGCGGCCAGCGTCCCGGCGATCCGCCCCATATGCGCCTCGTAGAAGCGGATATAGGCCTCCGCCCGCTCCTCCCGCCCGAGCGCGCGGCCCAGCGCCCGCAGGCTCGGCACCGTGTTGCGCAGCGGGTCGTCGAAGAAGTCGATGCGCAGCACCGGCACGCCCGCCGCGCCGAGCTGCCGCTCCAGCTCCTCCGCCGGGCCGAACCAGAGCGGCAGGACGACGAGGTCCGGCCTCAGGGCGAGGGCCTGCTCGACCGAGAAGGTCTCCGCGGTGGTCCCGCCGACCAGCGGCAGCCGGTCGATCGCCGGGAAGCGCGTGCGATAGGCCGCGGCGGTGCCGGGATCGAAGCGCACCAGGTTATCGGCCCACCCGGCCACCAGCGACAGCGGCTCGGGGTCCAGGAGCGCCACCACGGTGATCAGCCCGCCATCGCCGAGCACGACGCGCCGGGCCGGCTGCGGCAGCTCGACCGTGTTGCCGGCGATGTCGGTCACGGTGATCGGATCGGCCGCCGCCGGCGCCGCGAACAGCCCAAAGCCGAGAAACGCGATCGCCGCCGCCAGCCGGCGCAGCGCAGGGCGTGCCCTCACCACCGCAGCTTCAGGCCGGCGGTGATCGTGCGCCGGGTGCCGTAGAAGCAGGAGGTCTCGTTCCAGCAGGAGGCGACGAACTCCCGGTCGAACAGGTTGGAGACGTTGACCGAGACCTGCGTCCCTTCCAGCTCCGGCTGCAGCATGCCGAGATCATAGCGCAGGCCGAGGTCGAACAGGGTGACGTCCGGCACCTTCAGCGTGTTCTCGGCGTTGCCCCAGGACGAGCCGACATAGCGCACGCCGGCCCCGAGCGCCAAGCCGTCCAGGGTCCCGTCGGTGAAGCTGTAGTCGGCCCAGAGCGAGGCCAGCCGGTCGGGCACGCCGAAGGGCCGCTTGTCCTTGAAGTCCGTGCTCTCGGTGTTGACGATGTCGAGCACGGTGACGGAGCCGAGCAGGCTGAGATTGTCGGTCACCTCGGCATGGGCCTCGAGCTCGACCCCGCGCGACCGGATCTCGCCGGTCTGGATGCTGGCATAGGGGTGCGTCGGGTCGGGATCGGCGGTCTTGACGTTGGTCTGGGTGATGTCGAACAGAGCGACGGTGAAAAAGCCGGCAAACCCGTCCGGCTGATACTTGACGCCGATCTCGTACTGCTCGGCCGTGCTCGCCTTGAACGGCTGGCTGTGGAAATCGGTGCCGCTCACCGGCTCGAACGAGGTCGAGTAGCTGAGATAGGGGGCGAGGCCGTTGTCGAATTCGTAAACGAGCCCCGCCCGCCACGTGACGGCCGCATCTGCCTGATGGCTCAGGGTCGAGGCACCGCCCGGCAGGGCGCGGGCGTCAGTTTCGGTTTCGGCCCAGTCCGCCCGCGCGCCCAGCAGCAGCGAGAGGCCGCCCCATTTCATCTGCTCCTGCGCATAGAACCCGATCTGGTCCAGCGTCTGCCGCGTGTCGCTGGCATAGGCGGGCATGACGATGTCCTGCCGATGGTCCGGCTGCAGGACGTCCAGAGACGGCGCGCTGCCATAGCCGAACAAGGCACTCGCGCCGGTGTGCCGGTAGTCGATGCCGAACAGCGCCGTATGCTCGACCTCCCCCGTCGAGAACCGCAGCAGCGCCTGGTTGTCCAGCGCGATGCCGTCGAAGGATTCCTTGGTCGCGACCGTGGCCCGCGTCAGCGAATTCGGACCGTCATAGCCGTTCTGGTAGACGGACCGGTAGTCGTAGTCCGCATGCATGTAGCGGAAGTTCTGGCGCAGCGTCAGCACGTCGCCGGCCTTGTGCTCGAGCTCGTATCCGACGGCGTATTGCGTCCGCTCCGACCGGTCGAAGCCGGTGTCGCCATCGAAGAAGCTGGTCGGGAACCGGCCCCAGGACGCGCGCTTCACCGTGCCCTCATAGGGCAGGTAGTTGAAGGCCCCGGCGGCGGGGTCGTACTGGTAGCTGCCGAGGAGTGTCAGGCTGGTGTCCTCGTTCGGCGTCCAGGTGACCGCGGGCGCGACCGAGACCCGCTGGTCCTGGGTGCCGGCGACCGGGGTGCCGGAATCACGGCCGAGCGCGGTGAGGCGGTAGAGCAGCGAACCGTCCTCGGTCAGCGGGCCGCCGAGATCGAGCCCGGCCTGGAGGCGGTCGAAGGTGCCGTACTCCAGATCGATCTCGTGCAGCGGCTCCGCGGTCGGCCGCTTGCTCCACAGATTGACCACGCCGCCCGGGTTCACGCTGCCGTACAGGATCGAGGACGGGCCGCGCAGGATCTCGACCCGCTCCAGCATGTAGGGGTCGATCGAGGGCGAGATGTAGTAGACGCCGCGCGGCAGCCGCAGCCCGTCCATCAGTCCGACGAAGTTCGCGTCGGCGCCGCCGGGCGAGCCGAAGCCGCGGATGTTCGGATAGTCGTAGCGGCCGGGGCGCGTTTCCGGCGCCACGCCGGCGGAGTAGCGCAGCGCCTGCGACACCGACTGTGCCTTCTGGTCGTCCATCTGCTGCCGGGTGACGACCGAGACGGATTGCGGCGTCTCGATCAGCGGCGTGCCGGTCTTGGTCCCGGTCCGCGACTCCTCGGCGACATAGCCGTCGGTGGCGCCGAAGAAGCCGCCGCCCTGGACGATGATCGGGTCGAGCGCCAGGCCGCCCTCCGCCGATGCGCCGGCCGCCGGCACCGGGCGCTGGATCGAGACGGTGTTGGCCGCGGTCAGGCGCCAGGTGACACCGGTCCCGGCCAGCAGCCGCGACAGCGCCTCGACGGCCGGCAGGCTGCCGCGCACGCCCGGCGAGGTCAGGCCCTGCAGATCCGCCGAGGCATAGGCCAGCTGCATGCCCGACTGGTCGGCGAACCGGCGCAGCGCCGCCGCCAGCGGCTGGCGGGGGATGCCGAAGCTGCGCGCCGCGGCGGGCGGGGCGGCCTGGGCCCAGGCCGGCGGCGTGGCCAGGACCAGCGGGAAGCTTCCCATCAACGCGGTCGCGGCCAGCAAGGACCGCAGCACCCGATGCGGCCGCCCCCGCGGCACCGCCCGCCACCCCTGAACCTTCGACATTCTTCCCCCGCCCCGCTTGCAATTCAGAACCATACGCATCCGGCGCTGTCCGGGAGCGCCGGCGGGCCGATTGCGGCCCTTCATTGGAGAGACGCGCGAGGCGGCGGCTTGCCTATAGGACGAGGTCGTTTTTTATCCGATCACGATGAGCACGCCCGGAACGCGCCGCAGCGGCAGGCCCTGGGTCTCGGCCAGCGCCGCCAGTGCCGCATGCGCCTCCCGGATCGAGAACACGCCGCCGACCGGCTCCGCCGCGCGGCCGCCATCGGCCAGCACCACCCGCTCGGGCACGTAGCGGCCGAGCTCGGCCACCGCCTCGGCGAAGGGCTTGCGGTCGAAGACGATGCGGCCGGCCCGCCAGGCCAGGGCGGCGCCGAGATCGACCGGGACGGCGCGGCCCGGCGCCGAACCCTCCCGGTACCGGGCCTGCTGCCCCGCGGCGAGGGCGACGGTGCCGGCCGGCGGCATCGGCGCGGCCGCGGCGGCCGGCCCGAACACCCCGGCCCGCCCCTCCGCCACCGTCACGGTCGCCTCTTCCTCGACGGCCCGCACGGCGAAGACCGCGCCCTCGGTCTCGCTGTTGCCGCCCAGCGCCGCCACCCGGAACGGCGCCGCGGCGTCGCGCCGGGCCTCGAACAGCGCCTCGCCCTGCAGCAGCGTGACGAGGCGCAGCCCGGGGCGGAAGCCGAGCGCGATGGCGCTGTCGGTGTTCAGCAGCACGGCGGAGCCGTCCGGCAGCGCGACCCGCGCCTGCTCGCCGATGCCGGTCCGGTGGTCGGCCCGCCACAGCAGCGCCAGCCGCGGCGCCAGGGCGACCCCGGCCACGCCGGCCGCCAGCGCCGCGCCGCCGACGAGAATCGCCCGGCGGCCGACGGCCCTGGGCCGGGACGCGGTGCGCGGCGGCGCCTCCGGGGCCATCGCCTGCAGCTGCCGCCAGAAGGCACGCTCCCGCGCGAAGGCGCGGTCGTGGTCCGGCGACGCCGCCCGCCAGGCCCGGAACGCGGCGAGGTCGGCCTCGGTCGCGGTGCCGGAGGCGAGCCGGACGACCCAGTCGCGCGCGTCCTTGGCGATCCTGGGGTCCTGGGCGTTGTCGTCGGTGTCCATCGGCTCGCGGCGGCAGGCGGAGGGCGATTCTCCGCCCCTTCTACTCCCTAGACGTGCGAGAGGGGGATTTGCCTCAATCGGCCAGGCTGTCGCGCAGCTCCGACAGATGCTCGAGCACGCGGCGGATGTGGTAGTAGACCGTGGTCTCGGACACGCCCAGCTCGCGCGCGATCTGGCGATGGGTCCGGCCCTCGAAGCGGTTCATCAGGAACACCCGCCGGCTCTGCTCCGGCATCTCCGCCAGCGCCTTCTCCAGCGCCGTCAGCGCCTCCCGGCCGATGGCGATCCGCTCCGGCGACATCTCGTCGGCGCCGTCCCACAGCAGGCCGTGCACCTCCTGATCGATCGCCGCCCGCCGGCGCTCCTTGCGCAGATGGTCGGTCGCGGCGTTGCGCACCGTGCGACGGACATAGGCCTGCGGGTTCTCCACCGTCGCGTCCGAGCCGAGCTCGGCCAGGCTGAGCCAGGCATCCTGCAGGATATCGGCGGCGCGCGCGCGGCAACGCAGCCGGCCCTGCAGGCCGGCTTCCATGCGGGGCGCCTCGGCCCCGAAGGCGTCCAGGATCCGAGACAGCTTCTTCACGATACCCCGCGGCCCGCAGTGAACGGACCGAATGTATCGAGAATGCAATCCATTCTCAACTGGTCACGGCATTTCCCCTGCCCTTGCAAAACGGATGACCGCCATCATCTATCGCTCGTTGAATGATGATCGTCATGTAAAGGAGCGATCAAATGGGACTGTTGGACGGCAAGGTGGCGCTCGTCACCGGCGGCACGTCCGGGATCGGCCGCGCCAGCGCGATCCTGTTCGCCCGGGAGGGCGCCCGGGTGGCGCTGACCGGCCGGCGGGCGGCCGAGGGCGAGGCGGCGGTCGCGGAGATTGCGGCCGCCGGCGGCGAAGCGGCCTTCATCCAGGCCGACCTGACGCAGACCGACGCCATCCCCGGCATCATCGACCGGGTGGTGGCGCGGTTCGGGCGGCTGGACGCCGCCTTCAACAACGCCGGCATCTCCGGCGGCGGGCCGATCGGGACGCTCGACGAGGCCCGCTGGGACAGCCTGATCGACACCAACCTGAAGGCCCAGTTCTTCGCCCTGAAGGCCGAGGCCGCGCAGATGAAGGCGCAGGGCGGCGGGGCGATCCTGTTCAACGGCTCGGTCCTCGCCGGCATCGCCGCACCCGGCACCTCGATCTACAGCGCCAGCAAGGGCGGCGTCGTCGCCCTCGCTCGCGCCGCGGCGGTGGAGCTGGGGCCGCACGGCATCCGGGTCAATTCGATCAACCCGTCGATCACCCGCACCGAGATGACTCAAAGCCGGATCGTGAAGAACGCGGACGGCACCGAAACCCATCCCCTCGCCACCGGCATCCCGCTGAAGCGGCTGGCGGAGCCGGAGGAGATCGCGCAGGTCGCCCTGTTCCTGCTGTCGGACAGGGCCTCCTACGTCAACGGCCAGGCCATCGTCGTCGATGGCGGCCAGAGCGCGGCCTGACGCCCGCTCGAACACATCCGAGGACATCGTCATGACCCGTGAACTCAAAGCACCGGCCGCCGGCCGGCTGCCGCAGATCCTGCTTGCCGCCGCCCTGTTCGGCGCCTTCATGGCGCGCCCCGCCGCGGCGGAGGTGATCCCGCCCGGCGCCGGCCTGACCGCCACGCTCGGCGACGTCAATGTCAGCGTCTATTACCAGCCGGCCGCTTCCGGCTATGAGACCGTGGTCACGGCCGGCACCGACGCGCCGGGCGGCGTCGTCCGATTCGTCTCGACCCTGGCGCCGGGCCAGGAGGCGGTGGTGTCGGTGCCCCGCGGCCCCGGCCAGCCGGCCTTGGAGCTGCGCCTGCTGCGCAACGGCGACCGGCTGGAGCTGCAGCGCCCGATGTCGTGAGGCCGGCACACCCGCCGGCTCAGCCTGCGTCCGTCACTCCCGCCCAGGCCAGCACCCGGCGGGCGCGGGCGACGACCGGAGCGTCGACCATGCGGCCGTCGGCGGGGGTCATCCGAATGTCCCCGCTTGCAAGCCAACGTCAGCCTCTCTGAGTCCCCCCTCCCGCAGCGGGAGGGGGGACTCTAAAGGGAAGGCCGCTCTTTGGATTTGAGGCCATCATCACCCCAGCGCCCCCCGCTTCGCGCAGGCTTGCGATCTCCTCGGCCGAGAAGCCGGCCCGGCGCAGCACGTCCTCGGTGTCGGCGCCCGGCTCCGGCGCCAGGCGGCGGATCGCGCCGGGCGTGGCCGACAGGCGCGGCAGGACGTTGTGCACCGGCAGGGGGCCCAGATCCGGGTCGGGAATCGACACCACCACCTCACGCTCGATCACATGGTCGTCGGCCATGAAGTCGGCGATGTCGTGCACCGGGCCGACGGTGATGCCTTCGGCCCGGAAGATCGACAGCGCCGTGTCGCGGTCGCGGGCGCCGATCCATTCGCCGATGACGGCGTCCAGCGCCGCCCGGTTGCGCACCCGGTCGGCATTGGTGGCGAAGCGCGGGTCCCGCGCCAGGGCGTCGCCGCCGACCAGCAGCAGGATGCGCTTGGCCATGCGGTCGGTGGAGCCGGACATGGCGATCCAGCGGCCGTCGCGGGTCCTGTAGACGTTGCGCGGCGCGCTGTTGCCCGAGGCGCTGCCGGTGCGCTCCTTGACCTGGCCGGTGACGGCCCAGCTGCCGGCCTCCGGCCCCAGCACGGAATACATCGCCTCCAGCAGCGACAGGTCGATCACCTGGCCGCGGGCCATGCCGCGGTCGCGGGCCCGGAGCGCCGCCAGCACCGCCTTGGCGCCGTGCAGCCCGGCGATCATGTCGGCCAGGGCCAGCGGCGGCAGCACCGGCTCGCGGTCGGCGAAGCCGTTGCGCGAGGCGAAGCCGGACATCGCCTCGACCAGCGTGCCGAAGCCGGGCAGCCGGCTGGCCGGGCCGGTCTGGCCGAAGCCGGAGATGCGCACCAGGATCAGGTCCGGCACCATGGCCAGGAGACGGTCGGGCGCCAGCCCCATCTCCTCCAGCACGCCGGGCCGGAAGTTCTCGATCATCACGTCGGCGGTCGGGATCAGCCGCTCCAGCGCCGCCATGCCCTCCGGCTTGCGCAGGTCGAGCACGACCGACAGCTTGTTGCGCGACAGCTCCTTCCAATAGAGGCTGTGGCCCTTCACCTGCCAGTCGCGCAGCGGGTCGCCGCCCGGCGGCTCGACCTTGATCACCTCGGCGCCGAAATCCGCCAGCTCCAGCCCCAGCGCGTTGCCGGCGACGACGCGCGACAGGTCGAGCACGCGGATGCCGGAGAGCGGCCCTTCGCGCTCCGGCTCGATCCTGGCGGGCCGCGCCTCAGCCATGGGCGGCCTCGCGGATCTCGATCACCCCGGCCTGCATCCGCCCAGCGGAGGGCAGCCGCAGCCCGGCCATGCCATAGGCCAGCGTGCCGTCGCGGGCCTCGAGCAGCACCTTGCCGTCGACCGACAGGGTCAGCCGGTCGCCTACCGCTTCCAGCGCCAGGCTGTAGGTCCGGCCGAGCTCGCGCTGGAACGGCGCCCGGGCCAGGACGGTCTCGCCGAAGTCGCGGCGGATGATCGCCACCTCGTCGGCCGAGACGAAGCCGGCGGCGTAGCAGCGCTCATTGCCCTGGCCGCGGGCGCAGACCAGGTGCCCGTCGCCCGCCAGTGGCGTGATATCGGCGGTGACGGTCTGGTCGCGCGCGTAGAGATGCCCGGTCCACAGGTCGGCATCGGATGCCGTGAGGGCGTGGATGCGGCCGTCCTCGATCTTCCAGACGCCTCGGTTCCAGGTGCAGCGGGTGATGCCGCCCCATTCATTGGCCTCGATCCGCGGATCCAGCCGGGCCGAGCCGGCGCCACCGACGGTGAACTCGTCGATGAAGATCCGGCCGAGGAACTTCAGCCGGCCGAAATACTCGACCTTGATGCCGATCTCGTCGACCGCCTCGCCGCCCGTCTCCGGCACGGTGAAGCGCAACTCCTGCCACTCGCCGGCCGCCGGCTGGGTCCAGGCGCCGATCTCGTCGATCGTGCCGCTCATCGCCCGGCGGACATAGGGCACGATGCGGAGATGGCCGTCGCCCTCCCACGGGTCGAGCCAGAGGCGCAGCGTTGCCTCCTGCCCGGTCGCCACCACCGGCGAGAACATCGGCCGGTAGCGCTCGTCGTCGAAGTCGCTGCGGCGGTAGAAGGGCTTCCAGAAGATCCGGCCGCCATCGCCGCGTTCCAGCCGGTCCAGCAGGGCGCAGAGCGAACCGCGGCCGGTCGCCTTGCGCTCGTCCGACCAGGACAGGGTGATGCGGTTGTCGCCTTCGGTGAGGAAGCCGTGGGTCGATCCCTGCAGGTCGAAGTCGAAGCGCAGGCCGCGCCGCTCCATGTCCGCGGCCCACTCGGCCGGCGGCTCTTCTCCCGCCAGGCGGTGGGCCAGCGCCGCCAGCTCGCGGCAGAAGCTGGGGATGTCGACGATGTTGAGCGACCCGGTGATGCCGGAGGCGACGATGCCGTCGTTGATCGGCTTGCGGTAATGCGCCGCCACCCCGGCGATGCCGGCCAGGGTGCCGACGATGGCCCCGGCATTGCCGGCGTTGCAGTCGGTGTCCCAGCCGCCCATGGTCGCGATCTCGACCGTGCGCGACAGGTCACCCTGGCCGTACAGCAGGGACAGGATCAGCAGGCCGGCATTCGGGATGATGTGGCAGACGCCGGGATAGCGGTCGTAGCCGAACTCGCTCTCCAGCATCCGCCGGCAGGCGCGCCAGTCCTTCGGCTTCACCCGGTGCAGGGCCTGCACCGCATGGGCGACCCGGGCGTATTCGCTGCCGGCCGGGACCGTGGCCAGGCCGGCCTCCACCACCTCCTCGATCGTCTCGGCGACGAAGGCCTTGGCGATGCAGGCGGCGACGAAGCGGGCGCCGTGCAGGCCGTTGCCGTCATGCGAGACGCTGGCGGCGCGGGCGGCCAGCTCGGCGGCGCGGGCCGGGTCGCCCGGGCACACCCAGCCCCAGGAATCGACGAAGATCTGGCCGCCGATCTGCTCGGCGATGACCGTGCCGTTGCGGGCGATCGAGCCGGATTCGGGCGCCGGGACGCCGGACTGCAGGTTGGCGAAGGCGGTGTGCTCGGTCGAGATGCCGTAGCCGCCCCACCAGAACATGCCGTGCAGCTCGGCGGCGTAGTTCAGCCAGGTGCGGCCGACATCCTGCGGCGACGGGTCCAGCCCGAAATCGCGCAGCGCCCGGATGAAATAGACCGGCCCGTTGGTGTCGTCGTCGGCGGCGAAATTCTTGAAGTCGCGCAGATAGCCGGTGATCTCGCCATAGGTCTTGTCGATCCGGTCCCAGGTCCAGATCGTCGGCTCGACCGGGGCGCCGAGGCGCACGCCGATGGCCTTGCCGAGGAAGCCGGCATAGATGCGGTCGAGGGTGTCGGTGGGGAGGGGCATTCCGGGGCCTTCAGAGAGATCGGTCGCTGGTGGATCTATGGCGATCCGGCTCTTCCTTGTCCCCCCTCCCCTCGCGGGAGGGGGTTAGGGGGA
>NZ_JBHYMS010000103.1:0-12818 GCF_042743185.1 Inquilinus sp. NPDC058860
CTTGTGGACACTTCCCACCACCGCCGCTGTCAACCAACGCTTCAGCCTCGGTCAACCCGACAAACCCGCAAAGGCGGCCTCCGGCGGAGGGTTACGCTGGATGCCGTGCGCGCAGTCCAGATGGAGGGCGCGGCGGAGGTCACTCCGTCCGTTCACGGAGGCGCCTGACGGTGCCGGTTGCGGATGAAAGGCGAACAGACCAGGCAGGATGGCGACGAACTCATGCCGGAAGCTCCCCTGCTGACCGGTTCCGGGGAGGAACCGACCGGCAGGCTCCGGTGCGCCATTAACTGCCGTCACGCCGGCGCCCCGACACCGGACATCAGTCGGATCGGCGCTTCGCGGCCCGTTCCGACCGTCCTGACCCAGTTGACGCGCCCAACACCGGACATTGCCGAGGGTTCTCCAAACCGGACCTGGCCGGCTTCGACCCTTCCTTGCCGGCGCGGGCCAAACCGGAGGCGCCATTTTCGGACACGCGCCGACCTTGCCGAAGCGGATATCTGGCAGACCGGCCGGAGTCGCCCCCTTTTTTGCCGCTCCTACGGGGCAATCCTACTCCAAGTCGTGCCTCATACCGGACACGTTCGATGGTCGCCGCCATGCATGCATCGCGCCATTGTCGCAGCAATGCCTATCATCGAAATCCGGATGCCCCAATGTCACGGTCGGAGCTCATACCGGAACGCCTGCTTTGCGCAGGCCGGCAAACAGGCGCTCCAGGCTCATTCGTTCTTTCGCGGGAAACGCTTTCGACCAGTAGGCCCTCCAGGCCTCAACGTTGTCGTCCGGCGGTCCCGCCCGTTCGGCTCGGGCACGCTCGCGAAACTGCATTGCCGCTGCATGCGCTTCTCTGTCGCGACCCAGCTCAGCGTAGCAGGCGGCGATCCAACCGAGGAGTTCTACCGGTGGGTGCGACATCCGGCCGAAGCTCACAATGGCGTCGCCATAACGCCCCAACAGGTATTCGGCCATGACGCGGCTATACAAACATTCTTCGGGCAGGTTCGGGGCTCGACGGATCGTCTCGCTTGCGCACCAAATGCCTTCTTCGAACTTACCCATGCAGGTCGAGAGAAAGCCTTTCAGGCAGTAGTTATCCAAATCGTTGGTGTTCAGTGCGATCGCTTCCTCGAGCTGGGCTTCCGCCATCTCAAAGTCGCCTTTTACACGCCAGTAACCCCAGGCCAAACACAGGTGCGCGCGACTGTCTTGATCATCCAACTTGGCGGCGTTGTGACCGAGTTCGAACAGTCGCTCGGCCGCAGCCTCAGACGATGCCGTCCAGTTGGATACCGCTTCGTAGAAGTATGTCTCGGCGAGTTGGACGTAGGCGGCCGCGTATTCTGGGTCCATCTCAATGACGCGCTGGAAGATCTCACGCGCCTTGAGCACGTCTTCTTGCGACCCTCGTTTCAGGCAGTGCTTGCCGCGGAGGAGAAGGTCATATGCGGAGAGGTCACCAATGCTCTTGCGCAGTGCATGCCGACGATCAGCATCCTCGATGCGCCCCACCAGACTGGCGACGATGGTCTGCGTAATTTCGTCTTGGACGGCAAAGACATCTGTCAGTTCGCGATCAAAGCGTTCCGCCCAGATGTGATTGCCAGCCGTGGCTTCGATCAGCTGCGCGGTGATACGCAGCCGGGCACCGGCTTTCCGCACGCTACCCTCAACGACGAACCGAACGCCCAGGTCGCGGGCCGCTTGCCGTACGTCGATGGCCGTGTCCCGATACTGAAATGACGAGTTGCGGGCGATGACAAGAAGTTGTCGGAAGCGCGACAGGCCGGTGATGATGTCCTCGGTCAGTCCATCGCTAAAATACAGCTGCTCGGGATCGCTGCCCACATTGATGAAGGGCAGCACGGCGACCGATGGCTTCTCCTGCTTGAGTTCATTGTCAGTTGGCCGATCTGGCTGTATCGCCCGCGGCGCATCGAGCGCGACGCGATAGACCCGGACCGGGTCATGAAGATTTTTCAGTTTTTGAGGCCCAAGGTCGGCGAAGCTGGCGTTGACCTTGTTCTTGACCTGATCGTAGGCGGCTCCGGCGACCAAGATGCCGCCAGGCTCTGTCAGCGCCTGCAGCCGTGCCACGATGTTGACGCCACCGCCATAGAGGTCGCTGCCTTCGACGATCACGTCGCAGAGGTTGACAGCAACTCGCAGCACAATCTGGCGATCCGCCGGTAGGCTGGCATTGGCCGTCGCCATGCGCTTTTGCAGCTCGATGGCACAGGCGATCGCATTGACGGCACTGCCAAACTCGACCAGCACTCCATCACCCATCACCTTGATGATGCGGCCGTGATGGGCGCGGACGAGTGGACTGAGGATATCCCTGCGCCGCTGCTTCAGCGCCGCCAGCGTTCCGGCTTCGTCCAGCTCCATGAGCCGGGTGTAGCCAACAACGTCGGCAGCGAGAATGGCACAAAGGCGGCGTTCCAAGCCAAAGCTCCTTCAGGCGGAAGACTACCGCATCGGCGCGAGTGGAGCTATCTTGAGAAGAGCGCGTAGAATGCCCGCCGTTGCCACAGCCGGGACCGTTCCGATCGCTGCACAGAATGACAAGATTCCACCCCAAACAACCGGTGGGGTCAAGCTGGAGGGGCGCCAGACCGGACATCGCACTGGCACCCTAGACGCGGACACTCACCTGCCTGATCGCTGCCTACCGTTCCGGTCGCTCGGGGTCGCGCATGGTGCGACGCAATTCGACCCGCAGGCGACCTTCAGTCTTCAAGGGCCGAAATCTACCTTGGCTTGGCGCCCGACCCGATGATGAGTTCGAGCTCGGTCCTGAAGCCATCGCCGATTTCGAACTGCTTTAGGCACTGATAAACGTCGTTCCAGGCTCTCAATCTCGCCCCGTCGTCGAGGTCCGCTACCACCGCGCGGTATGCCCCGGCGGCTTCCTGCATCAGCTGCACAGCGTCGGACGCGCTCGGCAACGCGAGCTGCGCTCGAACGACCTGTGTTTTCACATCGCCGAGACCGCTGTCCGTCATCAGGCCTTCCAACACGCCCTCACCTCCCAGCGCAAATACTCCAGGTTGTCCGGGCGCAGGAGGAGACTTGCCAGCGTGGCGCAGGAGGATCGTCATCGGCTGCGCCATAAAGGGATTCTTTCCCGGCGTCGTAAACACCAGTGCCGCAAAACGCGCGCCAGGCTTGAGTGCGTGTCGGACAGCTTCCAATGTGGCACGCGGTGACGGGACAAGCATCAATCCCAATCGGCAAATCGCCGCATCGAACGGTGCCTGAGTCTTGTCCAATTCGTCCGCCGCGCGTTCCAGCGTCTCGATGTTCTGAAGACCGGCGCGAGCGGCATTTCGGCGGACATTTTCCAGCATGGTGCCCGATATATCACTGGCTACCACTTTGCCGCCGGCACCCACACGCATCGCCGCTTGAATGCTCTGACTACCGGCACCGCAGGCCAGATCGAGAACGCGCATGCCGGGCCGGATACCGGCCATATCGATGAGCGCGTCCGTGGCGCCGGAAAGGCTGGTGGCGAACACATGCTCCCACTTCGCCCAGCCGGGTGCTGCCGATTCCCACGTATTGCGAAGTTCCGATTTCGATGTGCTGTCGGCCATCTACAGCTCCCTAAAGAGCCGCCGCCCGTACGAAAGCATTATATTGCGGAAGCTCTGCGTGTGGAACCCCGGTCCTGGCGCGCCTTCAGGATGGAAGTTCTCCGGAGGGTTCACCTTTCGGCGCAGGTTTGAGGCTGTGCGGCTGAATGACCGCCCCAAGTTGCCGGCAGGGCTTGGCCGCTTTCCGCCGATTGTCTTCTCTAATGGGTCAAGGGCGGAGGCTCGGTTGTGAGCGGTATTGACGCTGTCGGGTGCCTCGGTTCTCTCCGTGCTCATCGGCACTTGATGGGGTCAGCTGGGTGCGGAGCGGCTTGGTTGAAACCGCAGTCGGTCGACGGATCGGCCGCTTGCTACAGAATCGGCGCCGTCATCCACTCCCTCCCTCGGGCGTCGCTCCGCTCGGGAGCTCGGTTCGGCCTCCTGTCCGGGGGCAACCGCAGCGAGCGGCAGCATGGCAAGCCGCCGCTCGCTCCGGACTGTTCAGGCTGTCTTCGCTGCCGCAGGCTTGCGGGCGCGCGGCGCCTTTGCGGGCTTCGGCGCGGGCGCGACCGGCTCCGCCGGCGGCTTGCCGCGACCGGTGCCAAGGCCGATCTTCTTGGCGAGAGTGCTCCGCTGCTGGGCATAGTTCGGCGCCACCATCGGATAGTCAGACGCCAGGCCCCAGCGCGCGCGGTACTGGTCCGGCGTCATGTTGTAGGCGGATGCCAGATGCCGCTTCAGCATCTTCAGCTTCTTGCCGTCCTCGAGACAAATGATGGCGTCCGGCGTGACAGACTTGCGGATCGGCACCGCCGGCTCAGGACGGGAGATCACGGGCTCAGTGGGCTTGCCCAATCTCTCCAGCGCGCCGTAGACCTGTGCAATCAGCCCCGGCAAGTCCGCCAAAGCGACGCTGTTGTTGCCAACGTGCGCCGAAACAATTTGCGTTGCCAGACGGCGCGTTTCGTCGCCGGCGGCCGGGATGGTGGTGGCGCCAGTTTCACTCATCAATTCACTCCAAGGGCAGGTACAGGGTGGTCTTAATCGGCGGCATCGATTTATACAACCTACATACTTTTATATTCGAGATCTCTGAGCGCCCGAGTTCTGGACAGAAAGACTTTGCGACCGCCTTCCAGCCGCGCCTATTCATCCCCGAGCAGCTTTCCCGTGAAATTCCCCTGCCACAGAAGCTATGGGGCGGGCGGCGAGGTGAGAGGGCACCATCGGCGCTCGAACAACCCGATGGTGTACGCCATGCCCGAAGTCGATGATCTGAGCCGTTGTCTCACCACTCTGGATCAGGACAGCACGCTGCTCGCGGTGGTCGAGATGAGCCAGTCAAGTTGGCTCGTCGCCGGAATGGTTCCCGGCGTTGAGCGGCGCCCCCTGAAGAAGCTCGATCCCGATCCAGCCGCGTTGCTCGACCTGATCGAGCGCTGGCGGTCGGAGGCCGAGAAGGCGGGACATCCGGTCGGCCGGACCGCCCTCGCCTTCGAGGCGGGGCGTGACGGGTTCTGGCTGGCGCGGTGGCTGCGGGAGCGCGGCATCGAGATGCATGTCGTCCACTCGACCAGTGTCGCCGTCACCCGCGAGCACCGTCGGGCGAAGACCGATCGGTTGGACACGGCGATGCTGATGAGAGTCTTTCTGGGCTGGCTGCGCGGCGAGCGCGGGCACTGCCGAATGGTGGCGATCCCGACGTTGGAGGAAGAAGACGCCAGGCGGCCGAGCCGCGAACGGCAGAACCTGGTCGGCGAGCGGACGAGGATCATCAACCGGTTGAAGGCAGCGCTGGCCCGGTTCGGCATCCGCGGCTTCAAGCCGGAGTTGCTCCGGGCGCGGGAGAAGCTGGCGACCCTGCGCACACCGGAGGGGCAACCGCTGCCGCCAAACATGCTGGAGGAAATGCGGCGGGATATGACCTGGCTCGCCCTGGTCCGGGACCAGATCGCGGAGATTGAGTGCGTATTCCGACGAAGCCGGCCATGCATTCCAATTCGAAGCCGGCCGGGTGTTCCAACGCGAAGCCGGCCGGCATTCCGATCTGAAGCCGGCCACCTGCAGCGTCGTCCCTTCGGGTCATGGGGGATGATCTGTGCGCGAGGCCGAGCGGTCAAGCCGCCGGGACGATCGGCTCAGGCGACCGCTTTTTCCTGAGGCTCTCGCCCTGGAGCTCGATGCGATAGGCGCTGTGGACGAGGCGGTCGAGGATGGCGTCGGCGATGGTGGGGTCACCGAAGCATTCATGATGCCACCTTCCTGGATCGCCTGGTGTGTTGGAGACGGGCACGAAGCCGATGGATCTGCTCGTCCGGGAGGTCGATCTGCCAGGGTTGGCCCTTCGTCGACTGGCGGCCGGTCAGGAGACCTTGGGCCAGGTAGTCGAACACGGTCTGCGGCGTGACCCCGAGCACCGCGGCCGCCCCGTGGACCGAGTAGCTGCCGTCGGGCCAGCGCCCGGGATTGGCGCCGCCGCCGTTGATCTTGACGGTCGGGATCTGCCACCGAGTGCGCAGCAGCCAGACGTTCCCGCCCTGGAACGGACAGCCGCGGGCGGCGACGAAGCCGTCGCGGTTCAGCTCGGCCGCGATCTCCTTGTCCATCTTGCCGGCAGCGTTCAGCTCCGTGAGCCGCAGCATCTGTCGGATCTGTCGCATGGTCAGCTCTCTTCTGGCGGGCATCCCGGACTCCTCGGTGATCGAGGAACCCGGATGCCTCAGGGGGCTGACCCAAGGGGAGACGCTGCAGGTGGCCGGCGATTGATCGGAACGCCGGCCGGCTTCAAATCGGAACGGTGGCCGACTTCACGTCGGAATGCTGGCCGGCTTCAAATCGGAATACCCGGCCGGCTTCAGTCGGAATCCGCAGATTGAGCAGGCCCGCCTCGCTCGGCTGGAGCAGGCGCCGCCTTCGGGGTCACAGGCGATGGTGGCACTTCTGGCCCGGGTGCTCGGCGTTGGGATCGAGACTGCGGACATGCTGGTCCAGGAGGTATTCAGCCGTAATCTGCGGGACCGCCGCGCAGTGGCGCGCTATGCCGGGCTGACCGGCTCTCCAGACGAGAGCGGCTCCAAACGACGAGAAAAGGGGCTGGCCAAGGCAGGCAACGCCCGGGTGCGCCGCGGTCTGATCCAACTGGCCTGGCGGTTCCTGTGGTTTCAGAGGGCCAGCGGCTTGGCGCAATGGTACCAGGCACGGACGGCGCAGGGTGCCCGCAGGACGACGATGATAGTGGCGCTGGCGCGGAAGCTCCTGATCGCGTTCTGGCGCATGGTGACGGTCGGTGAAATCCCGGCCGGCGTCACGCTGCGACCGGCGGCCTGAGCGGTCCGGACAGGGCCGGAGAAAAAACTTCACCCTTTCGACACCGGTCGCGCTGTAGGTGAAGCGGCAGGCTGTCGAGACTGATCCGAGGCGGTGGTGAACCCGAACTCGAGCCTGGCTGTCACGCCGTCCACAGAATGGGCCCGCCACCTCGGAGCCTCGCCCCCGAAGCGAAAGACTGCTTCATGGTCCGGATCCCGAGCGGATCCACCGAATACAAGGTTGCGGCGCGAGTGCTCGCGCCCCATGGCGGGCTCCCCTCGGCTCAGTGACGCAGATCAGGAGAATCCCACGCGCGAGAGACTTGACACAGAGATCCCCATACAAGGCTCGAATGCCGCCGGTAGCCGCGGGCGGTGCGCGCGTCCTTCCAGCGGCCGTGCTGCATCGCCGCCTCGAGCGGCACGCCCTTGCGGTCGGCAGCCGTCATCATCCCGGCGCGCAGGCTGTGCCCGGAAAACTCCGCCTCCGCCAACCCCGTCCCCTTGATCACGCGCTTGACCAGGCGGGCGACGGTCTTTGCGTCGATCGTCTGCAGCCGCCCGTCGATCCCATGGATCAGATGGCCGCCGCGGTCGATGCGGCAGAACAGCAATCGGCGGAGCTGGCGACGGATCTGGAGAGGGTGACACCACGAAGGCCTCCACTGGATGCCACCGAAGGGACAGTGCAGACGCGCCGAACGGCTTTGGATCGGCGCCTGTCCTGAGCATCCGGTCGCGGAGGCAGGTACAAGGCCCATACAGGATGATGGCTGAAGGTTCCGAGGGCGCCCTTCCGTCGGACGCAAGCCCGATGCGCACGGCCTCGCGACATGCCGCTCGCGATCACCGGAACGAGTTTGCCCATTGCACCCGTTGAACCCGCATCTTCCATTATCGCAGGACCTCCCCATGCGGCGTCATCTCCTCTCATTCGCCGTCGCGATCGCTGCAGCAGCCCTCGCAGGACCCACGACCTTTGCTCAAACCGCGCCCACGACATCAACGCCCGGGAAGTCGCCGACGGACATCTACGTCCAGAAGGCGGCGGCGAGCGACCAGTTCGAGGTCCAATCGGGCAGGATCGCATCGCAAAAGGCCACCAACGCGGACGTGAAGACGTTTGCCCAAATGATGGTTGACGATCACACGAAGTCGTCCGAGAAGATCGCGGCCGCGGCGAAGGCCGACGGGTCGGCGCAGGCGCCGACCACCCTTGATCCTGCCCACAACGAGCAGCTTCAGAGCCTTCAGAAGGTATCCGGGCCGGAGTTTGACCGCCTTTACATGGATATGCAGATCAAGGGTCATACCGAAGCGCTGCAACTGCACCGAACCTACAGCGAATCCGGCGACGACGCGAAACTGAAGGCCGTCGCGACCGAGATCGCGCCAGTCGTCAGCCATCATCTCGATGAGGCGAAACGCATCGCCGGCTCCTTGCAATGATCTCCAGCCCTTCGCGAGGACACATGGAATTCCGCCGCAGCGAGGGCACAGGCTTCCGTCAGGCGTTCGAGGAGGAGCGAAGGCTCGCACATGATTGATGCCGGAACCGAGTTGTCTGCCGCCGACGGCGTTGACGATTGGAACGGCAGGAAAGGACAGCCCCATGGGGGTGACCATCAGGCCGCAAGTCGGCGCGCTTCCCGTCCGTTTCGACGAGAATGGCACCCTCGAGGTTCTCCTGATCACCAGCCGCCGCTCGCGGAAATGGATCATCCCCAAGGGCAATCCGATGAAGCGCTTGGCGCCGCATCACGCCGCCGCCCGCGAGGCCTTCGAGGAGGCCGGCGCCATCGGGGCGATCGAGGGCCGTTCACGTGGGCATTACCGGCATCGCACGCGCAAGGCGCGGCGGCAGTTCCACTGCCGGGTCGCGGTCTATGTCATGGCGGTGGAGAAGCGGCTGGAGCGATTTCCGGAGCAGGACGAGCGCGCGGTCCGCTGGTTCACGGTCGACGATGCCCGAAGCGTCATCCGGAACCGGAGGCTGCGGGAACTGATCGCCCGGGTCTCGGCGGAGCTCGCTTCCTCTGGCCGTCTGCCGGGCGAGTTGCCCGTCTGACGCAAGCCCGCAAACCGAGATGCGGCCCGAGTGATCGGGCCGCATCTTGGTGGAGGCTAACGATGCGTCCTGCGGCCCAGACAGATCCCGACGCACACCGCCACGGCCATCGCCGACCAGGGGTTGCGCCGCACCAGTCCTGCAGCCTTGGCGGCCCGGGACTCGGCGATGGCGGCGACATCCTCGCGCAGCCTGGCGATGTCGCGGCGGAGCTGCCATAGCTTCGCTTCGGTGCTCGAGGCGTCCTTGCCGGCCGCCTGCTCCACACCGACGCCGGGGTCGCCGATCTCGTCCGGGCTGGCCGCCGGCGACTTCGTGTTGCCGAAAGTCTCGACCATGATGTCGCTCCTGCCCTGCGCCTCGGATCGCGCCGGGCGCTCGGTGATCAATGAGTCCGGCCTGAGAGCCCGTTCTACTTGCCGCGCGCCTTGCCGCCGCCGGACGAGGGCGCGTCGTCCGAAGGGTCCCAGGACAGCGGATGGGGGATGTCGTCATAGCTCGTCCACGGATCGCCGGGCTCCCCTTCGGCTGCGGAGACCTCACCGCTGCGCTGCCGGCTCAGCTTCTTCTCGACCTGGTCACCGTCGGTGTCGTCCTCGACGTCACGGTCGCCGTGCAAGGTCTCGCCCTGGGTCACCCCAATATTGGCGACCGGATCGGAGACGTAGAGCCAGTCGCGGCCGAACGGCGCCTGGGCGCCCTCATTCCACGGACCGCGCTGGTCCTCGCCTTGCGACATGTTAAAGGCGGTCGCGACATGGCGCGGGTCGCCCTGCAGGATCCCCGGCGGGAAATTCGGCTGGATCGTCTCCAGCGCGGCCTCGAACTGCCGGAAATGCGTGATCTCGCGGGTCATCAGGAACCGCAGGGTCTCGCGCACATAGGGGTCGTCGGTGAACTTCAGCAGGTATTCGTAGACGATCTTGGCGCGGGATTCGGCGGCGATGTTGGAGCGGAGATCGACCGTCAGATCGCCATTGGCGTTGACATAGGCGCCGCTCCAGGGATTGCCCTGGCTGTCCTCCAGGAGCGGGCCGCCGCCGCTGAGGGTGGCGAAGTGCGGCATCGCCAGGGCTTCGTGGATAAGATTATCCCGCGCTGCGCTGCCGCCTTCGGCCAGGCTCGGCAAGCCGCTGACGTCGAGCGCGTTCTTCAGCTCGCCGTTCACGCCCTTCAGCAGCATGGTGATGGTGGCGCCGACGATCTCCAGATGCGACAGCTCTTCGGTCGCGGTGTCCATCAGGAGGTCGTATTTGTCGGGATAGGGTTTGCGGGCGGCATAGGCCTGGACGAAGTACTGCATCGCCGCCTTCAGCTCGCCGTTGCCGCCACCGAACTGCTCCAGCAGCAGCCTGGCGAAGCGGGGATCGGGCTCGGAGACGCGGGCGTTGAACTGCAGCTGCTTGATGTGGATGAACATGGACTGCCTTTCCGGGTGAGGGGAGGATCCGTGGGCGTCAGCGCTTGGCGGTGGCTCCTGCTTCCGAGCGGGCGAGGTAATCCTGTGTGAGCATCGGCATCTGCTCCCACAGCCAGTCGCCCATATCCTCCTCTTCACGCTGAATGCGCTCGCAGGTCTCGGCGATGCCGGGCTCGCCGGCCTCGCGCGCGGCGGCTGCGAGCATGCGGTAGCTCGCCGCCTCGAACTGCTCGAAAGAGTAGCCGCCGAGAGCGTGCTTCAGCACCTCGTCCTCGCTCATCGCGTGGAACATGCCTTGGACATTGGCGATGGTCTTCTGCGTCAGGTCTTTCAGGGTGGAGGCGTCAGAGCCCAGTTTGTTCAGGCACTCCTCGACTGCTTCGCGCTGACGGTGAGTTTCCTCGAGGTGCGCTTGAACCTTGGCGCGGGCTTCGGGATAGGTCTCCAGCCGGCTCGCCTGGGTCTCGAGGAGCGAGACTGCTTGGCTTTCCATCGCGTAGGCGTCGCGAAGCCAGTGAACAAGATGCTCGCGGGCGTCGGTCATGGTCGTCTCCTGTCAGGGGAATCGCTAGGGTGCCAATGGAGTCGCTGGCTCAAGCGTTCCGCTTCTGCCGGACGGGCAATGGGCTGGCTGGAACAGGTGATTCCGAAGGCATGATTTTGCCCTGTGCCGACAGGCTCAATAGAGCCAAACGGTCTGGGAATGTGTTGCTCGGGTTGGCGGACGCGGGGCGCGGTGCCAGGTAGCCGGCCGCGATCGCCCGACTCTACAAGGCGGCCGCGGACGTGGGGCCGCCCCTGGCGATCGAGGCGCGCGTCGGGACGGGTGACGCCGAGCTGCAGGATCGCTGGCGGATCCACCGTCGGCGTCAGGTCCTCGTCTGGCGACCGACGGGGTGGAGGCCTTGCCCGACCGGCTCCTCGCGCTGGGTCTGGCGGAGCGCATCCGTGCACGCCGCGCCGGGCGGTTGAGCGTGCCGCCGAAGGATCCGACGCCCGATCCCGAAACCGGAACGTTGAACGCCAAGGCGATCGCGGCGTGGTCGCCCAGACTCGCCGACGCGGTGGAGGAGGTGCTGGACGCGGGCGAGTTTCCGGTGGTGCTGGGCGGCGACTGCACGATCCTGCTGGGCTCGATGCTCGCATTGCGGCGGCGCGGCCGCTATGGCCTGTTCTTCGTCGACGGCAACGCCGACTTCTTCCAGCCCGAGGCGGAACCCAACGGCGAGGGCGCGTCCATGGACCTGGCCTTCGTCACCGGCTACGGGCCGGCGCTGCTGACCGACCTCGAGGGCCGCTCTCCGCTGGTCCGGGGCGAGGACGCCGTCGCCTTTGCCTTCCCGCATCATCGCACTCCCGATCGTCGCGGGCGCCGCCGCGGTCCCCCACGCGAGTTTGCCACGTTCGCGGCCTTGCGGCGCGCAGCGTAGCGGTAGCCATGGTCCCGCCTGACAATACCGGTTACCGCTTTCCATACGACGTGATCCAGCGCGCCGTCTGGATATATCTCCGCTTCACCTTGAGCTACCGCGACGTCGAGGACCTGCTCGCCGAGCGTGGCATCGAGGTATCGTACGAGACGATCCGCCGCTGGGTGAGCAGGTTCGGACCGATCATCGCCCAGCGCCTTCGGGCGCGGCGGCCGGTCCCGCACCGGCGCTGGCACCTCGACGAGATGTTCGTCCAGATCGGCGGCAAGCAGATGTACCTCTTCCATCAGATCTTCAAGAAGACCCTCGACTGGACCTACGAGCAGAAGGTCATTTCCAGCCGCTACCTGGCCGAGCGCGGCCGGATCGATGCCGACGACTAGAAGTCTGTGGTCGACGCCATGAAGGAGTTCATGGTGAACTACGAAGCTGGGCGCCCTGCCAACGACGTAGGGCCTCCGCACTGACTGGAACCCAACGCGCCGCGTTCCCGTTGGCTCGCCACAGGATGGAGGCGACCATGAAGGCGCTCAATAGCATCACACTGCTGCTGATCATCATCGGTGGCCTGAATTGGCTGCTCGTGGGGCTCGTCCAATTGGACCTTGTGGCTGCGATCTTCGGAGGCGCCGAAGCATCACTCGCCCGATTCATTTACTTTCTCGTGGGCATCGCGGCCCTTTGGCAGCTGGTGCCACTCACCCGTGCATGGTCAGTCGGCGAGGAACGGGCGGAGCGTCGACGCTGAAGGGAAGCGCGAGCCCCTCCCCTTGCGTTTCCGCTTCAGGTGAACCTTCGCTTGGCCCGGTGCCCACCGTGCGCGCCCGGGTGGCCGCCAGCGGCGATGAACGCGCGCCTGCCCTCGTCCGTCCACACCAGCCGGTCGGTCATCTCGCCGCCGGCGCCGATGCGACGTACGCGTGATGTGGAGGCCGCCTGCCGTCGGAGGAGAGGAGGCTCCAGGATGGTGTCCACCATCAGCGTTGGTGGACACCATGGTGGAGTGGA
>NZ_JBHYMS010000104.1:0-12475 GCF_042743185.1 Inquilinus sp. NPDC058860
TGCCGGCCTGGGACGCTGGCCCGGAGGGTCGCCTTGCGGCGGCCGCCTGCGGGCGCGGGCCGCTCGACCGTAGTGCCGCTACGCTTTTCGCGTCCCGCCCCCGCATCCGACTCGCCGCAAGGCGACGCAGGGCACAGGGAGTGTGAGAAATGCGGGTTAGCACCGCCACGCTGACGATCCGCCCGCTGCGAGACGGCGGGCCCCTGCCGCTGCTGGTCGAGCCCGCCGGCGGCACCCCGTCGCTGATCGAGGCCCTGCCCGAGATCCGGCCGATCGTCGACCGCCACCTCAGCGTCGAGGGCGGGCTGCTGTTCCGCGGCTTCGCGCTGGACGGCGCCGACGCCTTCCGCGGCTTCGCCGCCGGCTTCGGCCATCCGCTCTTGACCTACGAGTTCGGTTCGACCCCGCGCAGCAAAGTGACGCAGGGCGTCTACACCTCGACCGAATACCCGCCGCACCAGCACATCCCGCTGCACAACGAGCAGGCCTACACCCGGGACTGGCCGATGAAGATCTGGTTCTACTGCCAGCAGGCGGCGCCGGAAGGGGGCGAGACGCCGATCGCCGACAGCCGCGCCGTCTACCGCGCCATGCCGCCCGCCTTGCGCGACCGCTTCGCCGAAAAGGGGCTGATGTATGTCCGCAACTACGGCAACGGCCTCGACGTCTCCTGGCAGCAGGTGTTCGGCACCGAGGATCGCGGCGAGGTCGAAGCCTATTGCCGCGGCCACGGCATCGACTGCGAGTGGAAGCCGGACGGCGAGCTGCGCACCCGCCAGGTCTGCCAGGGCGCGATCGCCCACCCGGTGACCGGCGAGATGCTCTGGTTCAACCAGGCGCATCTGTTCCACGTCTCGAACCTGGAGCCGGAGGTGCGGTCGACGCTGCTGGAGCTGGTCGACGAGCCGGACCTGCCGCGCAACGTATACTACGGCGACGGCTCGCCGATCGAGGACGAGGCGCTGTCCACCGTCCGCGGGGTGCTGGAGGCGAACAGGATCAGCTTCCCCTGGCAGTCGGGCGACGTGCTGATGCTCGACAACATGCTCACCGCCCATGCGCGGGCGCCGTTCAAGGGACCGCGCAAGGTCATCGTCGCCATGGCGGAAGCGCGCGGTCTGCACTGACGCTCCGAGCCGGAGAAAGCCGTGTCGCTTCTCGGAATATTGCTCCGCGGGTCGCGCGCCCTGTTCGCGGCCGCCATCCTGGCCAGCCTGGCCTGCGGGGTGGGCGGCGCCCTCCTGGTGCTGCTGATCAACCGCGCCCTGCATGCGCCGGCCGAGGCGCTGCCGCAGTGGCTGCTGCCCTTCGTCGCCGCAGCATTGCTGGTGATGGTGGCGCAGGTGGCGTCCCGCGCCCTGTTCGCCCGGCTCGGGCAGCGGGCGCTCGGCGGCTTGCGGCAGCACATCGCCCAGGCGGTGGTCGCGGCACCCTATCGTCGGCTTGAGATCGTCGGCCGGGCGCGGATCCAGTCGCTGCTGACCGACGACGCCTCCGCCATCGCCACCTTCTGCATGGGCCTGCCGATTCTGGTGACCAACGGCGTCGTCATCCTCGGCGTCCTGATCTATCTCGCCACCCTGTCCTGGACCTTCCTGCTGCTCGCCGCGGCGGTGATGGTGCTCGGCTCGATCGGCCACCAGCTCAGCTATCGGCGCGTGCTCCGGCATTTCCGCGAGGCGGGGCGCGGCCAGGACCGGCTGTTCGGCCAGTTCGAGGCCCTGAACGGCGGCGCCAAGGAGCTGAAGCTGAATGCCGGCAAGGCGCGCCGCTTCCTCGACATCGTGCTGACCGAGGCGATCGATGCGGTGGCCAAGAGCCGCATCCGCGGCCTGTCGCTGCTGGCCTTCGCCGACGGCTGGGGCCGGCTGCTGTTCATGGCGACGATCGGCACGGCGCTGTTCGCGCGGATGTGGATCGCGCCGGGCGATGCCGGGGTCGTCACCGGCTATGTGATCGCCTTCCTCTACATCATGGGACCGCTGGAAGGCCTCTTGGCCAACATCCCGCATATCGGCATGGCCCGGGTGGCGCTCGGCCGCATCGGCGACACGCTGGCCGAGATTGAGACAGGGAGGGGGGGCCGGGCGCCGGCGCCCGGTCCGGCCGAACGCGAGGTCACCCTGGCGCTGGAGGGCGTCACCCACGGCTACTACGATGAACGCGAGGACGAGGTCTTCACCCTCGGCCCGATCGACCTGACGCTGCGGCCCGGCGAGGTCACCTTCCTGGTCGGCGGCAACGGCAGCGGCAAGACCACGCTGGCGAAGCTGGTGACCGGCCTGTACGCGCCCGAAGCCGGCACCATCCGCGTCGACGGCCAGGCTTTGGCCTCGCCGGGCGACGAGGCGCACCGGCAGCTGTTCTCGGCCGTGTTCTCCGATTTCCACCTGTTCGAGACTCTGCTGGAGGCGGTGGACGGGTCACTCGATGACCGCGCCAACAGCTGGCTGCACCAGCTCCATCTCGACCATAAGGTCGCGGTGCGCGGCGGCGCCTTCTCGACCCGCGACCTGTCGCAGGGGCAGCGCAAGCGCCTGGCGCTGGTGGCGGCCTGCCTCGAGGACCGGCCGGTGATGGTGTTCGACGAATGGGCGGCCGACCAGGACCCGCAGTTCAAGGACGTGTTCTACCGCGAGGTCCTGGCCGAGCTGAAGGCGCGGCGGAAGGCGGTGCTGGTCATCACCCATGACGACCGCTGGTTCCCGCTCGCCGACCAGCTGGTCAAGCTCGACCGCGGCCAGGTGGTCGAATGCAGCGGCCCCGCCGGGCCGGCGCCCCAGCGCGCCGTCAACGGTCACGATCTCTCCCTCTCGCCGGTATCATGAGGTTCGCCGTGAGCGACGCTGCTTTCGATCTCCGCCCGCGCCGCGACGCCGCCGCACCGCTGGCCCTCGACTATGCCGATGCCGAGACGCTGATCGAGCTGCTGCACCGCCGCGCCGCCGCCGATGACGGTGGGCCGGCGCTGCGCTTCCTGACCGACGGCGAGACGGTCGGCGATACTCTCGATTACCGTGCGCTGGACCTGCGGGCGCGGGTGATCGCGGCCCATCTCCAGTCCGTCGCGGCGCCGGGCGACCGGGCGCTGATCCTGCTGAACAGCGGGCCGGACTATGTCGCCGCCTTCTTCGGCTGCCTCTATGCCGGGGTGATCGCCGTGCCGGCCTATCCGCCGGAGGGCATGAGCCGCCACCATGTCGAACGGCTGCAGGGCATGGTCGAGGATGCCAGCGCCCGCCACCTGCTGACCGACCGGGCGCATCGTGCCTCGGTCGAGACCCTCTGCGCCGGCCAGGACCGCGTCGACGTGATCGCCGTCGACACCCCGTCCCCGGCCCTGGCCGAGGCCTGGCGCCCGCATCCGGCGAAGGGCGACGACATCGCCTTCCTGCAATACACCTCGGGCTCGACTGCGAACCCGAAGGGCATCGAGGTCACCCACGCCAACCTGATCGACAACCAGCGGATGATGGTGCACGGCTGCGGCGTCACCGCGGACGACGTGCTGGTCTCCTGGCTGCCGCTCTACCACGACATGGGGCTGATCGCCGGGCTGATCCTGCCCTTCTTCGCCGGCATCCCGCTGGTGCTGATGGCGCCGCAGCACTTCCTGGCCCGGCCGGCGCGCTGGCTGGAGGCGATGCAGCGCTTCGGCGCGACCCTCAGCGGCGGCCCCGATTTCGCCTATCGCCTGTGCTGCGAGCGGGTCAGCGACAAGACCCTGGCCGGGCTCGACCTGCGGTCCTGGCAGTTCGCCTTCTCCGGGTCGGAGCCGGTGCGGGCCGACACACTGGCCGATTTCGCCGCCCGCTTCGCCCCGGCCGGCTTCCGGCGCGAGACCCTGGCCCCCGCCTACGGCTTGGCCGAGGCCACGCTGACCCTGTCCTGCAGCCCTCGGCCGCACACCTATGTCACGCTGCGCGTCGACCCCGAGGCTCTCGCGGCGCACCGGGTGGTGCCGAGCGGCGCGGGCGTCGAGCTGGTCAGCAGCGGCCGGCCGATCCGGCCGGAGCAGCTGCGCATCGTCGATCCCGAGACGCTGCAGCCGCTCGGCGAGGGCGCAGTCGGCGAGGTCTGGGTGACCGGCGGCAGCGTCACCCGCGGCTACTGGCGCAATCCGAAGGCGACAAGCGAGGCGTTCCTCGATCGGGGCGAGGGCGTATGGCTGCGCAGCGGCGACCTCGCCTTCCTGCACGAGGGTGAGCTGTTCATCACCGGCCGGCGAAAGGATGTGATCATCATCCGCGGCCAGAACCGGTACCCGCAGGATATCGAGAAGGTGGTCGAGGCTGGCGTGCCCGGGATCCGCAAGGGCCGGGTCTCGGCCTTCGCGGTCGAGCATGACGGCCGCGAGAGCATCGGCGTCGCGGTCGAGATCAGCCGCACCACGCAGCGCAAGGTGGCGCCGGAGGCACTGGTCGAGGCGATCGACCGCGTCGTCGCCGACGAGCAGCAGGAGCCGGCGGCGCTGGTCGCGCTGCTGGACCCCGGCACGCTGCCGAAGACCACCAGCGGCAAGCTGCAGCGTTCCGCCTGCCGCGACCGGCTGGCCTCGGGCGAGCTGCAGGCCTGGCATCTCTATCGCCGCCCCTCGGTCGGCGCCGCGGCTCAGGATCGCGAGCCGCCGCGGGACGGGGCGGAGCAGCGCCTGGCCGCGATCTGGACCGGGCTGCTGGATTGCGGCCCGATCGGCCGCGGCGACCAGTTCCTGGCCCTCGGCGGCCATTCGCTGCTGGCGATGCAGGCGATCGACCGGATCCGGGCCGAGTTCGGCGTCGAGCTGCCGCTGCGCGAGATCTTCGCGCCGCACAGCCTGGCCGAGCTTGCCGCCCGGCTGGACGCGGCGCCGCGGCAGGCGCCGGAGGCCGGGCTGCCGCCGGTCACGGCCGAGCCGCGGCAGGCCGAGATGCCGCTGTCGCTGGCGCAGCAGCGCCTGTGGCTGGCCGAGCGCCTGGCGGGGGAGGCGGCCCGCAGCGCCTACAACCTGACCGGCCAGCTGCGCCTGACCGGCCCGCTGTCGCGGCCGGCCCTGGACCGCGCCCTCACGGGCCTGCTGGCGCGGCACGAGATCCTGCGCACCGCCTATCCGGAGGATGCCGACGGCGTGCCGGTGGCGCGGGTCGACGCCGAGACAGCCCTGTCGCTGCCGGAGATCGACCTCTCGACGCTCGACCCGGCCCGGCGCGAGGCGCGGCTGGCCGAGATCGAGGCGGAGGAGGCGCGGCGGCCCTTCGATTTGGCGGCGTCGCCGCTGCTGCGCGCCACCCTGCTGCGGCTGGATTCGGCCGAGCACAGCCTGCTGCTCGGCCTGCACCACATCGTCGCCGACGGCTGGTCGATCGGCGTGCTGATCGACGATCTGGGCGCGCTGTACCGCGCCGCGCTGGAGCACGGCCCGGCCGAGCTGGAGCCGCTGCCGGTGCAGTATCTCGACTATGCGCTGTGGCAGCGCCGGCTGCTGCAGGGCGAGACGCTGGACAGGCAGAAGGCGTTCTGGCGCGACCGCCTGGCCGGCGTCCCGCACCGGCTGGATCTGCCGGCCGACCATCCGCGCCCGGCCGTCGCCTCCCAGGCCGGGGACAGTGTTCGGTTCAGCCTGCCCGGGCCGTTGGTCGCGCGGCTCGAGGCGCTGGGCCATGCCCGCGGCGGCACGCTGTTCATGGTGCTGCTGGGGGCGTTCGAGACCCTGCTGTATCGCCTCACCGGCGCCACCGATTTCGTCATCGGCACCGATGTCGCCGGCCGGCCGCGGCGCGAGCTCGACCGGCTGGTCGGCTTCTTCGTCAACGTCCTGCCGCTGCGCGCTCGGCCGGAAGCGGCGCTGCCCTTCGCCGGGCTGCTGGACCGGGTGCGCGAGGACTCGCTGCAGGCCTTCGAGCATCCGCTGCTGCCTTTCGACCAGATCGTCGAGGCCGTTGGCGCGCCGCGCGACCGCGCCCGCAACCCGCTGGTGCAGGTGCTGTTCGTGCTGCAGAGCGCGCCGCGCGGCCGCTTCGGCGTCGACGGCCTGACGGCGGAGCTGCGGCCCGCCCAGGCCCATGGCTCGAAATTCGACATGGCGCTGTTCCTCGACCCGCTCGGCTCCCGCGCCGTGCAGGGCCTCGACGGCGAATGGGTCTTCGCCACCGACCTGTTCGCCCGGCCGCGGGTCGGGCGGCTGGTGGCCGCCTGGACCGCTCTCCTGGAGCAGATCGTCGAAACCCCGGACCGCTCGCTGAGCGGCTTCACCCTTCCCGCACTGGAGGAGTCCGCGATGTCGTCGTCCGCGTCGCCGTCCGAAACCACCGCCCGCATGGGCGCCAAGCTGGACAAGCTGAAGAAGTTCGCCTCCCCCTCGGCCCGGCCGGCTGCGGCCGCGGCGCCGGCGCGCGAGCTGGTGCGAACCTCCTCGCTGACCCCGGGCGCGATCTTCCCGCTGGTGGTCGAGCCGGCCAGCGCCGATCTCGACGCCGTGGCCTGGGCCGCCGCCCATCGCGACCAGGTCGAGGCCTGGCTGCGGCGCCATGCCGGGCTGCTGTTCCGCGGCTTCGGCCTGACCACGCCGCAGGAGTTCGAGGCCTTCGCCGAGGCGCTGCAGCCCGGTCTCTACGGCTCCTATGGCGACCTGCCGAAGAAGGAAGGCGGCCGCAACACCTACCGCTCCACGCCGTACCCGGAGCGGAAGATGATCCTCTACCACAATGAGAGCTCGCACCTGCCGCGCTGGCCGCGCAAGCAGTGGTTCTTCTGCGAGCAGCCGTCGCCGGTCGGCGGCGCCACCCCGATCGTGGATTGCCGCGAGATGCTTCGGCGCCTGCCGGCGGAGCTGGCGGAGCGCTTCGATCGCCTCGGCCTGATGTATGTCCGCACCTTCACCGAGAATCTCGACGTCGACTGGCGCGACTTCTTCAAGACCGACAGCCGCGAGGAGGTCGAGGCCCGCTGCCGCGCCGCCGGGGTCGACTTCGCCTGGCTCGGGAAGGACGAGCTGCAGACCCGCACCCGCTGCCCGGCGGTGATCACCCATCCGCTGACCGGCGAGCGCTCCTTCTTCAACCAGGTCCAACTGCACCACACCCGCTGCCTCGACGCCGATGTGCGCGAGGACCTGCTGGCCATGGTCGGCTCGGCGCGGATGCCGCGGCAGGTGTTCTACGGCGACGGCTCGCCGATCGAGGACGCGGTCATGGACCTGATCGGCGAGCTGTACGAGGCCTGCGCCGTGCGCTTCGACTGGCGCCGTGGCGACGTGGTGATGCTCGACAACATGCTCGCCGCCCATGCCCGCGACCCGTATGAGGGGCCGCGCCGCATCGTCGTGGCGATGGGCGACATGGTCGACCGCAGCAGTCTGGACGCAGGGCAGGAGGGCGCGCGATGACCGACCTCGCCCTCTCCGCCGGGGTGGAGACCTGGCCGCTCGGCCCCGAGCAGCGCGTCGCCGCGGAGCACCCGGACGACGCCGCGACCTTGGTCGTCGAGATCTCCGGCAATCTGGACGAGGCGCAACTGCACGCCGCCCTGCTGCGGGTCGCCGGCCGGCACGAGATCCTGCGCACCGCCTTCGTCGCCGTCCCCGGCTTCCGCGGCCTGCGCGCCCGGCCGCTCGACGCGCCGGCGGAGCCGGCCTGGTCCGTGCTCGACCTGCGCGGCCGGGCCGATGCGGCCGATGCCATGGCGCAGGACCTCACGGCGCAGACCGGTTTCGATCTCGGCTCCGGCCGGACGCTGCGGGCCGCGTTGTACCGCCTCGGTGATGCGGAATGGCGCCTGGCGCTGCTGGCCTCGCCGCTGGTGGCCGATCGCGGGGCGCTCGACCTGATCCATCGCGCACTGCGCGACGAGGTCGCGGGCGCCGCCGTCCCGGCGAATGAGGACGGCGTCGCCTATGCGCAATATGTCGAGTGGCGCGCCGAGATGGCCGCCGACGAGGACGCCGCGGAGGGTCGCCGCTACTGGCAGGACCATCTCGGTGCCTCGGCGCCGCCGGCCCTGCACCTGCCCTATCGCAATCGCGAGGCCGGCACCGGCGCGCGAGCCAGCCGCGAGACTGCGATCGACGCCGCAGTGGCACAGCGGCTGACGGCACTCTCTGCCGCGCGCGGCATCGGCCTCGACGCCGTGCTGCAGGCGGCCTGGTGGGCGCTGCTGGCCCGCATCGCCGGTCGGGCCGAGCTGGTGGCCGGCTGGCAGCATGACTGCCGGCGCGACTACGACGCCTTCGCCGGAACCGTCGGCCCGTTCGACAAGGTGCTGCCGCTGCGGCTGGCGGCCGACCCGGCCGAACCCTTCGCGACCTTCCTGGACCGGCTCGCGCCGCTGCTCGACAGCCATCGCGGCTGGCAGGAGCACTGGCCGGTCGAGGCACCGGGCCGCAGCGACCATCTCGTCGCCGGCTTCCGGATCGCGGATCGCACGGCCGAGGATGGCACTTGGCGCCTGGTTTCGGCGGACGCGCCACAGCCCTTCGAGCTGGCGCTGCAGGCCGATCTCGCCGAGGACGGCAGCCTCCGCGCCGTCGCCCTGCATTGGGATGGCGGCCGCTACGACGACGCGGCTATGGCGACGCTGCTGGAGCAGGTCGTGACTCTGCTGTCCGAGCTGCCGGACCGGCTCGAGACACCGCTCGGCACCCTGTCGCCGGTGGGCGAGGCGGAGCGGGCGCGGCTGCTGGCCTTCGACGCCGCGGTCCAGGCCCCTGCGCCCGGCCCGTCGCTGCCGGCGCTGATCGCCCGCTGGGGCCACGAGATCCCGACGGCGCCGGCCCTGGCCGGCGGCGGCATCACCCTCGACTATGCCGGGCTGAACGCGCGGATCGACGGGCTGGCCGCCTGGCTCGTCGCCCAGGGCGCCGGCCGTGAGTCCGTGGTGGCGCTCGACATGGCGCGCTCGGCCGGGATGGTGGTGGCGCTGCTCGCCGTCTGGCGCGCCGGCGGCGCCTATCTGCCGCTCGACCCGCAATGGCCGCAGGCACGCCGGCAGCTGCTGCTCGACCAGGCCCGGCCGGTGCTGGTGCTGACCGATGCCGCCGACCCGGTCGTCTCCGACACCATCCCGGTGCACCCGCTGGCCGCGGCGATGGCGGAGCCTGCCTCGTCGGACCTCCCCGACCTCGGCGAGGGCGACCGCGCCGCCTATGTCCTGTTCACCTCCGGCTCGACCGGCACGCCCAAGGGCGTGGTGATCGAACATGGCCAGCTTCGCACCTATGTCGAGGCGGTGAGTGAGGCGCTCGGCCTCGCCGGCTGCCGGCGCTTCGCCCTGACCTCGACCGTCGCCGCCGATCTCGGCAACACCGTGCTGTTCGGCGCGCTGCGCCACGGCGCCTGCCTGGCGGTGGCGGACGAGGCGGAGATGGCCGACGGCGCCGCCTTCGCCGCCTTCCTGCGACGGCACGAGATCGACTGCGCCAAGCTGGTGCCGTCGCATCTGGCGGCGCTGCTCGATGCGCCGGAGCCTGCGCTGCCGGCCACGCTGATCCTGGGCGGCGAGGGCACCTCGAAGGCGTTGGTTGACCGGATCCTCGCGGCAGCGCCGCACTGCCGGGTGTTCAACCATTACGGCCCGACCGAGACCACGATCGGCGTGCTGGTGCATGCCCATGACCCCTCGGCCCCGGCCTGGGCCGGCGACGCCTTGCCGCTGAGCCGTCCCCTGGCCGGGAGCGAGGTGCTGGTGCTCGACGCCGCGGGCCGGCTGGCGCCGACCGGCGCGGTGGGCGAACTGCACATCGGCGGGGCCCAGCTCTGCCGCGGTTATCTGCATGGCGACCCGGCCGGCGTTTTCATCGACCATCCGTTCCGAAAGGGCCGGCGGCTCTATCGCAGCGGCGACCTGGCGCGCCACCTCCCGGATGGCCGATTGCAGATCGTCGGCCGCGCCGACCACCAGGTGAAGATCCGCGGTTTCCGGGTCGAGCCGGGCGAGGTCGAGGCCACGCTGCAGGCCCTCGACGGCGTCCAGCAGGCGGCGGTCGTGGTGCATCGGCCAGAGGGTGGTGAGGCAAAGGGCGGGGAGGCGCGGCTGGTCGGCTTCGTCACCCTGGCCTCGGGCGACGCCGTGGCGCTGCGCCCGGCCCTGGCCGCGCGACTGCCCGGCCCGATGGTGCCGGCGCAGATCGTGGCGCTCGACCGGATGCCGCGCCTGGCCAACGGCAAGATCGACCGCCGCGGCCTGCCCGATCCGGCGACCCTGGCCGAGACCAGCGCCAAGGTGGCGCCGCGCGACGCGGTCGAGACCCTGCTGCGCCAGGTGGCGGCGGAGCTGCTGGAACGGCCGGCCGAGGCGATCGGCGTTACCGACGACTTCTTCGACATCGGCGGCAACTCGCTGCAGGTGATCAAGCTGGTCGCCCGCATCCGCAAGCTGTTCCAGCTCGAGGTGCCGCCCGGCATCGTCTTCGACCATCCCAGCATCGCCGCCCTGGCCCAGGCGCTGCGCGGCCATGCGGCGCCGGGGCGGATCGACCAGATCGCCACCCTCCGCCTCAGCCTCGACGGGATGAGCGAGGCGGAGCGCGCGGCGCTGCTGGAGAAGGCGCGGCAGGCTAAGGCCCCCTGAGAGCTATGAACGATATCGACAACGACGCGCTGCTCGCGCTGCTGCTGGACGACGAGACGTCGGATCCGGATGCGATCCGTCCGCGCGACAGCGGGGCCTCGGCTCCGCTGTCCTTCCAGCAGCAGCGCCTGTGGTTCCTGCAGCTCTACGATCCGGAGAGCGCGGCCTACAACTCGGTCCGCGCGCTGCGGCTGCGAGGGCGGCTGGACGTGCCGGCGCTGGAGGCCGCGTTCCGCCGGCTGGTCGAGCGCCACGCCGCGCTGCGCACCCGCTTCGAAGGCGGGGAGGGCGAGCCGCGGCAGGTGGTGCTGCCTGAGGTCGATGTCGCGATCGAGCATGCCGTTCTGCCCGCGTCCGGGATGCCGGGCGCGGAGCAGGCGCTGTCCGCCTGGCTGCGGGCGCGGGTTCGCCGGCCGTTCGACCTTGCCCGGCCGCCGCTGCTGCGTATCGCCCTGGCCCGGCGCGGCGAGACGTCTGACGATGACGGCGAATGGGTGCTTTTGCTCGTGATGCACCACATCGTCGTCGACGCTTGGTCGACCGCGGTGCTGGTGCGGGACCTCGCCCGGGCCTATGGCGAGGCGCTGCGCGATCCGGACCGCTGCGGACGGCCGCTCCCGGCCCCGGCGCTGGATTATGCCGACTACGCCGCCTGGCAGCGCCGGCGCTTCGTGGGCGATCGCCGTGACCAGGCCCTGGCGCAGTGGAAGGATTATCTCGGCGGCGACGTGCCGGTGCTGGCGCTGCCGACCGACCGGCCGCGCGACGCCGAGGGCAACCGCCCCGGCGGCCGCGTCGATTTCGCATTGCCGCCGGACTTGGTCCGGTCGGTTCAGGCTCTGTGCCGGGAGGAGGGCTGCACGGCCTTCGTCGTGCTGCTCGCAGCTTGGCAGATCCTGCTCGGCCGGCTCTCCGGGCAGTCGGATTTCGCGGTCGGCGTGCCCAACGCCGCGCGCGGCCGGGCCGAAATCCAGGACCTGCTCGGCTTCTTCGTCAACACCCAGGTCTATCGCGTCCGGCTCGACCCGCGCCTCAGCGTCCGGGCACTGTGCCGCCGGCTCCGCGGCGAGGCGATGGCCGCCCTCGAACAGGCCGACGTGCCGTTCGAGCTGCTGCTGGACGGGCTCGGCATCGCCCGCGACGCGCGACACACGCCGCTGTTCCAGTCGCTGTTCAACTTCCGTGCGACGCGCGACGCGGCGCTCCTGGCGCTGGACGGGGTAGCGGCCGAACTGGCCGACATCGACACCGGTACCGCTCAGTTCGACCTGTCGCTCGACGTGGCCGCGGACGGGCACGGCATCGACTGCCGGGTCGAGTTCGATTCCGGCCTGTTCGACCGGACGACAGTGGAGCGCTGGCGCGACGGCTTCGTCTCGGTGCTGCGCCGGATGGTTTCGGCCCCGGACCGGGTGCTGGGCACCATCGATCTGCTGACGGCCGCTGACCAGGAACGGTTGTCGGGTTGGAACGCGACGGATGTGGCCTACGAGCCGGTGCCGAGCGTGCTGTCTCTGATCGGGCGGCAGGCGCGGGCGACGCCGGAGGCCGAGGCGCTGGTGTTCGGCGCCGAGCGGCTGAGCTACGCCGAGCTGGAGCGGCGGACCAACCGCCTGGCGCAGGCGCTGGCGGCCCGCGGTGTCGGGCCGGACGTGCTGGTCGGTGTGGCGGCGGAGCGGTCGGTCGGGATGGTGGTGGCGCTGCTCGGCATCGTGAAGGCGGGCGGGGCGTATCTGCCGCTCGACCCCGAGCATCCGCGCGAGCGGCTGGCCGGCACCATCGCCGAGACCGGGCTGAAGCTGGTGCTGGCCCAGGCGCATCTCGTCGACCGGCTGCCTGACGGCGTCGAGGTGGTGGCGCTGGAGGGCTGGGACCTCTCCGGGTATCCGGACGAGGCGCCGGACGTCGCCTGGCATCCGGAGGGTCTGGCCTA
>NZ_JBHYMS010000105.1:0-12323 GCF_042743185.1 Inquilinus sp. NPDC058860
CGCAAACTCCTCGTCCGACTCAACGCCAAGGCCCGCGATGTCCGCCAACAACTCGCACTGGCTGCTTGACAGGCCAGACAGTCGCTCACCCGGTCTCGCTGCGCGAGCCCGACCTCTCCCGCGAGCGGGAGAGGCAACGCGAACTATACCGAGAGATGCTTGAATGCCGTCGGGGGAGGCTGGCCCCTCCGCCGAAACACTCGGCCTGACGTCGCAGTCAGCTTATGCTGGCGCCATGGCCGGGAGGAACGGGCGCAGGGATCGGAGACCGGGCGGTGGCTGACTGGCTGCTGTGGCTGATCGCGCTCGGCTATCTCGGCCTGCTCTTCGCCGTCGCCTTCATCGGCGACCGCAGCCCGGCCTATTGGCGCTCCGGCCTGCGCGAGCCCGCGGTCTACGCCCTCTCGCTCGCGGTCTACTGCACCTCCTGGACCTTCTATGGCGGCGTCGGCCGGGCGGCATCCCACGGGCTCGACTTCACCCTGATCTATGTCGGGCCGATCCTGGTGATCACGCTCGGCTTCCCGATGATGCGGAAGATCACCCGGGTGGCGCGCGAGCAGAACATCACCTCGGTCGCCGACTTCATCGCCGCCCGCTACGGCAAGAGCCGCGTCGTCGCCGCGGTGGCGACCGTGATCGCGCTGGTCGGCGTGCTGCCCTATATCGCGCTGCAGCTGCAGGCCGTCTCGCTCAGCTTCGGCGCGCTGGCCACCGGGCCGGGGCGGACGGTGGCGACGCCGGTCTGGGCCGACACCGCCCTGCACGTCGCCCTGACCATGGCGGTCTTCGCCATCCTGTTCGGCGTCCGCCACGTCCAGGCCAACGAACGGCACCAGGGCATGATCCTGGCGATCGCCTTCGAATCCCTGGTCAAGCTGGGGGCGATCCTCGCCGCCGGGGCCTTCGTCACCTTCGCCATGTTCGACGGGCCGGGCGACCTGGCGGCGCGGCTCTTGTCGGTGCCGGCGCTGCAGGCGCGGCTGGAGGGCTTCGCCGTCGGGCCGGAATGGATCTCGATCACGGTCATGTCGGCCCTGGCCTTCCTGTGCCTGCCGCGGCAGTTCCATGTCGGGGTGGTGGAAAGCGGCCGGCCGGCCGATCTGCGCACGGCGCGCTGGCTGTTCCCGGCCTATCTCGGCGCGATCAACATCTTCGTCCCGGCCTTCGCCGTGGCCGGCCTGCTGCTGTTCGGCAGCGCCGCCAACCCCGACCTGTTCGTGCTGTCGCTGCCGATGGCGGCGGGCGACCCGCTGCTGTCGCTGGCGGTGTTCCTGGGCGGGCTGTCGGCCGCCACCGGCATGGTGATCGTCGAGACCGTGGCGCTCAGCACCATGATCAGCAACGAGCTGGTGCTGCCGCTGCTGCTGCGCGGCGGCATGGCGGCGCGCGGCGACGGCGCCCTCGGCCCCACCGTGCTGCGCATCCGCCGGATCGCGATCTTCGCCATCCTGCTGCTGGCCTATGCCTATTTCGCCGTGATCGGCGGCAGCCTGCCGCTGGCCTCGATCGGCCTGATCGCCTTCTGCGCCGTGGCACAGCTCGGCCCGGCGCTGGTCGCCGGCCTGTACTGGCGCGGCGCCCATCGCCACGGCGCCTTCGCCGGCATGGCGGGCGGCTTCCTGGTCTGGGTCGTGGTCTTCCTGGCGCCGACCCTGACCGGAGTCGACTGGGTGTCCGCGGTGCCGCTGCTCGGGATCGAGGGGGCGCTGTGGGGCATCGGCGACGACGTCGACGCCCTGACCCGCGGCGCCTTCTGGAGCCTGGCGCTCAACACCGCGCTGCTGGTCGGCGTCTCGCGGCTGGCGCGGGCGGGCGAGCGCGACCGGGAGCAGGCCGACGCCTTCGTCGGCCCGGTGGTCGAGGCCCGGCAGCGGCCGCAGGCCGCGCATCGCGCCGCCGCCTTCGACGACCTGAAGACCCTGGTCGCCCGCTTCATCGGACCGGACCGGGCCGAGCTGGCCTTCGGCGGGCCGGTCGCGGCGCTGCGCGACCGCGACCTGGCCGACCACACCGAGCGGCTGCTGAGCGGCGCGATCGGCGCCGCCTCGGCCCGCATCATGGTCGCCGCCACGATGCGCCGGCACCGTTCCACGATCGGCCGGTCGCAGACCCTGCTGCGCCAGGCGTCGGAGGCGATCCTCTTCAACCGCGACCTCTTGAGCGCGACGCTCGACAATATCGGCCAGGGCATCGGCGTGTTCGACCGCGAGCTGCGCCTGGCGGCCTGGAACCGCCGCTTCCTCGAGATCCTGGGCCTGGCCGAGCCGGCGGTCGCGATCGGCATGCCGCTCCGGGCGCTGACGGGGCCGGGCGGCGGCCTCGACCTTTCGGTCCTGCTGGAGGAGCAGCGCGACCCCGATCGGCGCCGGCGCGCCCACAGCCATGAGCGGCGCGGCGCCGACGGGCGGGTGCTGGAGCTGCAGACCAACCCGATGCCGGACGGCGGCTTCGTCCTGGTCTGCACCGACGTGACCGAGCGGGTGAAGACGCTGGACGCGCTGCGCGAGAGCGAGCGGCGCATCCGCATCTACACCGACAACGTCCCGGTCCTGATCGCCTATGTCGACCGGGAGGAGCGCTACCGCTTCACCAACCGGCCCTACGAGCAGGCGCTGGGGCTGGAGCGGGGGCAGAGCAACGGCCTGTCGATCCGCACCGCTTTGGGCGAGGACCGCTACGGCCGGCTGAAACCCTATATCGACGCGGCCCTGGCCGGGCGGCGGCAGGTGTTCGAGATCGGCTTCGCCGCCGCCGGGGCCGAGCTGGCGCGCGGCACCTACATCCCGCACCGGGACGAGCAGGGCCGGGTCATCGGCTTCTTCACCCTGTACCAGGACATCACCGAGCAGCGCCGGGCCGAGGCCGTGCTGCGCGAGACCGCCGAGACGCTGGAGCGCCGCGTCGCCGAACGCACAAGCGAGCTGACCGCGCTGAACGAGGCGCTGGCGGCGGCCAAGGCGGCGGCCGAGGCCGCCAATCTCGGCAAGACCCGCTTCCTGGCGGCGGCGAGCCACGATCTGCTGCAGCCTTTCCACGCCGCCCGCCTGCTGACCGCCACGCTGGCGGAGCGGCTGGGCCGCCGGCCGGAGGCGCCGCTGGTCGGCCATATCGACAGCTCGCTCGGCGCGGTGGAGGAACTGCTGCAGGCGCTGCTGGAGATCTCGAAGCTCGACGCTGGCGGCTTCGAACCGCAACCGCGGCCGGTGGCGGTGGACGAGATCCTGCGCATGGCCGCACTACCATTCGAGCCGATCGCGCGCCGCCGGGGCCTGCGCCTCAGAGTCGCGCGTTCGACCGCGGCCGTGCTGACCGACCCGGCGCTGGTCCGCCGCATCGTGCAGAACTTCGTCGCCAACGCCGTGCGCTACACCCGGCAGGGCACGGTGCTGGTCGGCTGCCGGCGGCGGGCCGGCGCCCTGGTGATCCAGGTCTGGGACACCGGGCCGGGCATCCCGCCGGAGCAGCTCACCGCCATCTTCGAGGAGTTCCGGCGCCTCGGCTCCGGCGGCGAGGACGAGCCGGCGGGGCTGGGCCTGGGCCTCGCCATCGTCGAACGCATCGCGGCACGGCTCGGCCATCGGATAGCGGTGCGCTCCTGGCCCGGCCGCGGCAGCGTGTTCGAGGTGGTGCTGCCGTTGGCGCAGACGCCCGTCGCGACCCGGCCGGCTGAAACGCCCGAGCGTCGATCGCCAGCCACCGACCTGGCCGGGCGGCTGGTCCTCTGTGTCGACAACGACCATGCCATCCTGACCGCGACCCGGCTGCTGCTGGAAGGCTGGGGCTGCACCGTGCTGGCGGCGACCGACGCGGCCGGGGCCAAGGAGGCGCTGCAGCCGGTCGGTCGCGCGCCGGACATGGTGCTGCTCGACTACCACCTCGCCGGGATGGAGACCGGGCTCGAGGTCCTCGATTCGCTGGAGGCGGCGGTCGGCCATCCGCTGGTCGCGGCGCTGGTCACGGCGGACCGCACCGAGGCGCTGAAGGCGGCCGCCCGCGCCCGCGGCCTGCCGCTGCTGCACAAGCCGCTGAAGCCGGCGGCGCTGCGGGCGCTGCTGGTGCAGCGCCTGGCGACCCGGCCGGTGTCGGCCGCCTAACGGGATCAGTGGCCGCCGATCGATCCGAGCTGGCGCACCGCGATCACGGCCTGGGTCCGGTTCTGCACCCCGAGCTTGCGGAAGATCTGCGACAGATGCGCCTTCACCGTGGCCTCGGTGATCGACATCTCGAAGGCGATCTGCTTGCTCAGCTTGCCCTCGGTGAGCAAGGCGAGGACGCGAAGCTGCTGCGGCGTCAGCTCGGCGACGCGGCGGCTCAGCTCGCTGCGTTCCGGCGCGTCGCCGGAGGGACCGGTCGCGGCCTCGGGGAACCAGACGCCGCCGCCCAGAACGCTCTCGATGGCGTCGCCGATCTCCGCCAGCGGCGTCGATTTCGGCAGGTAGCCGGAGGCGCCGAACTCCATCGCCTGGCGCATCACGGCGGGCTCCTCATTGGCCGAGACCATGACCACGGGGACGGCGGGGAAGGCGGCGCGCAGCGCGGCCAGGCCGGTGAAGCCGTTCATGCCCGGCATCGACAGGTCGAGCAGCAGCAGGTCGACCGTGCGGTCGCCGAGGATGTCGAGGACCTCGGGGAAGCTGCCGGCCTGGATCACCGCAGGGGCGGGCGACATCACCTCGGCCAGGGTCTCGGCCAAGGCGCGCCGCACCAGCGGGTGGTCGTCGGCGATCAGAACGACGGTCGCATCAGTCATATCGGACCAAAAAAAGAAGGCCGCGCCATTCTGGGCGCGGCCTCCGGGCCGATACAAGTTTTCCGGATCAATTGTTCCGGATGTCGACCGTCCTGGTGTCGCGCACGAACAGGGTGCCGACGACGAGGGTGATGCCGGCGATGATGATCGGGTACCACAGGCCGCTGTAGATGTTGCCGGTGCCGGCCACGATGGCGAAGGCGGTCGCCGGCAGGAAGCCGCCGAACCAGCCGTTGCCGATGTGGTAGGGCAGCGACATCGAGGTGTAGCGGATCCGGGTCGGGAACATCTCCACCAGCAGCGCCGCGATCGGGCCGTAGACCATGGTGACGTAGAGCACCAGCACGAACAGGATCAGCCAGACCATGAAGTGGTTGATCTGCGCCGGATCGGCCGAGGCCGGGTAGCCCGCGGTCTTCAGCGCGTCGCCCAGGCCCTTGGCGAAGACGGGGGCCGCCGTCGCCGCATCCGCCGCGGTCGCGTCATAGGCGGCGATGCGGGTGCTGCCGACGTCGATCTCGGCCTTCGACCCGGCCGGCCCCGCCTGGTTGCTGTAGGGCACGCCGGCCTTGACCAGAGCGGCCTTGGCGATGTCGCAGGAGCTGGTGAACTTCGACGTGCCGACCGGGTTGAACTGCACGCTGCATTCGGCCGGGTCGGCGATCACCGTCACCGGCGACGACGCCTGCGCCGCCTCCAGCGCCGGGTTGGCGTAGTGGGTCAGGGCCTGGAACAGCGGGAAGTAGGTCAGGATCGCCAGCAGGCAGCCGGCCATGATGATCGGCTTGCGCCCGATCCTGTCGGACAGGGCGCCGAACACCAGGAAGAACGGCGTGGCGACCAGCAGCGCCGCGGCCACCAGCAGGTTGGCAGTCTGGGCGTCGACCTTCAGCGTGCTGGTCAGGAACAAGAGCGAGTAGAACTGGCCGCAGTACCAGACCACGGCCTGGCCCGCGGTCAGGCCGAACAGGGCCAGCACCACCAACTTGAGGTTGCCGCGGCGGGCGAAGGATTCGGTCAGCGGCGCCTTGGACCCCTTGCCCTCGGCCTTCATCTGCTGGAACAGCGGCGATTCGTTGAGCTGCAGCCGGATCCAGATCGAGACCACGAGCAGGACGATCGAGACCAGGAACGGGATGCGCCAGCCCCAGGCGTCGAAGGTCGCGGCGTCCATCGACATGCGGCAGGCCAGGATGACGATCAGCGACAGGAACAGGCCCAACGTGGCGGTGGTCTGGATCCAGGCGGTGTAGAAGCCGCGCTTGCCCTGCGGCGCATGCTCGGCGACATAGGTCGCGGCTCCGCCGTATTCGCCGCCCAGCGCCAGGCCCTGCGCCAGCCGCAGCAGGATCAGGATCACAGGTGCGGCGATGCCGATCGCCTCGTAGCCGGGCAGGAAGCCGACCGCCGAGGTCGACACGCCCATGATCACGATGGTGACCAGGAAGGTGTATTTGCGCCCGACCAGGTCGCCGAGGCGGCCGAACACCAGCGCGCCGAAGGGCCGGACGAAGAACCCGGCGGCGAAGGCCAGCAGGGTGAAGATGAAGGCCGCGGTCGGGTTGACGCCGGAAAAGAAGTTCTTGGCGATCGACGTGGCCAGCGCGCCGTAGAGATAGAAGTCATACCACTCGAACACCGTCCCCAGCGACGATGCGAATATGACCTTGCGCTCTTCGCCTTTGCTGAGCGTTCGGATCGGTGTTCGAAGTTCGGCATCTGACGCAGCGGTCATCGGCGCATCCTCCCTGATCATTGTGGTCGGCGCGCCGATTTTTGTGAGGACGAACGCCCCTATAGTACGACGCGCTATCGTGCAACTTTAACAGCCGCGCCGTCCCGGGACGTATTCGACGTTCGTCTATGCGCTCCCGGCCTCCAGCACCCGCTTCAGGGTCGCCAGGTCGCGCTCGACCCAGTCGGCATCGGCGGCGAAGCGGGCGTCGTCCATCTCGGGCTGACGGAACAGGTGGAACGTCACCTCGCTGCCGCCGCCATTCGCCAGCACCCGCATCGGCAGGGCGATCTCGGCGCCATTCGGCGGGATGACCCAGTGATCGGCGATGCGGAACGGGTTCGGCGGGGTGAAGCGCACCCGCATGGTCCCCTCCGGCGTGTCGGCGACCCAGCCGTCGCCGTCGCGCCTGAGCGAATCGGCCAGGCCGCTGGCCCATTGCATGAAGTTCTCAGGGGCCGAGAGGAAGGCGTAGACGTCGTCGGGGTCGCGGTCGATCCAGACGCTGAGGGTACGGGAGGGAAGGGCTCGGCTCATGATGGACCTCCGTGATCGCAACCCTCGCAGTCTGCGTCAGGTTCCGCCGCGGGGGCTTGAACGAAACGGCCGGTTCCTGAAATGTTCCTTTTGCTGGACTCCTTTCGGTGTTCGCTCTATGTTCTCGCCATGTCGGCCGCATCGCGGCGCTGGGCAGAGGAGAACCGGGAATGGCGGTCACGCGCGAAGTCCGGGAACGGGATGGCCTGAAGCTCTACCGCAACACCCTGTCGCGGCGGCTGCTGGCGGTGGAGGGGCCGGCGCCGCTGCTGCAGGCGGCGCTGCGCGAGTTTCCCGACCTGCTCGGCTTCGATCTCTGGCGCCACCCCTCCGGCGCCCTGATGCTGTGCCGCACCGACAACCGGCCGGCGGCGCTGGCCAGGGACAAGGCCTGGGCCGCGGTGCGTCCCGACCTGCTGTTCGCCCCGGCGCCGGCGGAGGAGATGCCGGCGGTCGCGGCGCTGCCGCGCGGCTTCGGCGACGGAACCCGGCCGGCTTTCGCCTGAGGCGGCGGTCAGCCGCCCAGGGCGGCGCGCCGGCGTTCCAGGCTGGCCCGGGGCCACAGCGCCTGCGGGTCGTAATAGACCTCGAAGGCGGGCACGCCGTCCGGCAGCACGACCCAGGGCAGCTTCGACCGGGTGAAGATGTGCACGTCGGGCGGCAGCGCCGCCGGATCGTCCAGCGTGCCGACGCGGACGAAGCGCACCGCGGTGCGGCCGCCATAGGTGCTCCACAGCGCCGTGCGGCAGGCGGGGCAGCGATGGATGACATGCGGCTGGCCGCTGTCGGTCGGCACGGCGGCGGGCTCCGGCTCGCCCGACAGCAGCCCGACGCGGTCGGTCTCGATCAGGGCGTTGAGCACGAAGGCGCTGCCGGTCTGCCTCTGGCAGTCGCGGCAATGGCAGCAATGCACGAACATCGGCGGCGACAGCAGCCGGTACCGTATGGAGCCGCAAGCGCAGCGGCCATCCCGGGAACCACTCATCTCAGCCTCCTGCCATGGCGAGGCGCGGCGGTATCATAGGCTGCCTCGACGACAGATGGGCCGGATTCAGATATGGCTGGATCGGGTCTTGCGGCGGTCTTCGCCGACAGCCACGCAGCCTCCGATCCGCGGGCGCTTAGGCGTCGATCTACGCTGCGGCTGCGCGGTTCCGGTCGGCATCGCGGTCACCCGGCAAGGCGAGCGCCGGCTCCACAAAAAAGACCGGCCCCGAGGGGCCGGCCCGATCGATGACGGCAACAGGCGTCGTTGATCGCGATGCCTGTTGCCGATCGGCAGCTTGCGACACGGATGTCGGTCAGAGCACGAAATCATCCGCGGTCAACGTGATCGAGCCAGTGAGACGGATCTGCCCATCGGCCCAACCGTCGCCGTTGGCGTCGATATAGACGTTGGTCTGCTCGGCTCCCGCCACGAAGCGGACCTCGCCGGCGTCGCCACTGAACGCCGCCGAGCCGATGAAGCTGCCGGAGCCGCCGGTGATGCCCGACACGTCGATGTGGTCGCCATCGGTCTGGGAGAAATCGGTAATCAGGTCGAACGCCACCTTGGCCCGGGAGTCGGCGACGGCAGAGAAGACGAAGGTGTCCGCACCGGCGCCACCGACAAGGCGGTCTGCACCGACCCCACCGGTGAGGGTGTCGTCGCCGCCCTGGCCGATCAGGTAGTTGGCGGCGGCATCCCCGGTCAGAACGTCGTTGAAGGCGCTGCCGACGAGATGCTCGATGCCGCTGTAGGTGTCACCGGCGGCGTCGCCGGTATTGCCTGCGGCGTCGGCCAGGCTGGCGGTCACGCCGGCGGCGGCGTTGTCGTACAGGGCGGAGTCGAAGCCCTCTCCGCCGATCAGAACGTCGGCCCCGGCACCACCGACCAACTGGTCGTTGCCGGCGCCGCCGTCGAGCGTATCGGCGCCGTCCGCACCGGACAGGCGATTGGAGCCGGCATCGCCGGTCAAGGTGTCATTGAAGGCGGATCCGCGCAGGTTTTCGATGCTGGTCAGGGTGTCGCCGGCGGCGTGGCCGCCGCTGGCGGTGCCCGCGGCCAAATCGACATTCACCGCAGCGTTCGAGATCAGATAGTCCGCCATGTCCGTCCCGGCACCGCCGTCCAGGACGTCGGCTCCCGCGGCGCCGGCCAGACCATCATTGCCGGCACCGCCGACGAGGGTGTTCTCGTTGTTGTTGCCGCCCAGGTAATCGTTGTGGGCCGATCCGGTGAGATTGGTGATGCCGATCAGGCTGTCGCCTTCGGCATCACCACCTTGGCCGGTGGAAACGCCCGTCAGGCCCAGATTGATGCCCAGGATATCGATGTCGAGGTTGCCGGTTTCATACAGCAGGACGGCCACACGGGCGGCGGACGTCGAATAGTCGGCCGTGTCGACGCCGGAGAGCTGGATGTCGCCGATGCCGCCGACGACGTTGAGGATGCCGCCGATGATCACGTCGGCGCCGGTGCCGCCGCTGATGACGTCGTTGCCGGAATAGCCGGCAAGCAGGTCGTCGCCTCCCAAGCCGTTGATCGTGTCGTCACCGAGCCCTTGGACCGGGCCTATCAGCAGTGTCGGGACAATATCTGCGCCTTCAGTGCCCGTGAAATCCGCCATGATCTGTCTCCAATTGAATCGGGAAGCGAAAAAATTCTGATCACCGGAGGCGAGATATCTCAACGAGGAATCGGAGATATTTAAAATCCAATTTTCTTTTACTGCCATTTGGGAAATATAGTTGTCGCGGAGTCAGGGAAAATGAAATATGAGTAAAAAATCCTTTTTAGATAAATAATCTCATATATGGCGGCTATGTTTCCTGGCGCGACTCGGCAGCCACTCTGTCAGCGGTCTGTTGTGGAAGCCGAAGGCGACGGCCTCGGGGAGGGGCCGACGAGACAGCGCTGCGCCGAATCTGGCGATGAGCGTCGACTTCGCTCTCCAAGCGCCCGGTAGCACGCTTCCCTGGCCGCCCCGTGCAGCCTCGAGTCGGGTGGCCCTTGTTCCGGCGCCTGGATCCAGATCAGCTGCAGTACCCCGCCCGCGACAAATCGAAAGTGAGCGCGATAGCGGCCAAGGGAGGCGACGCCACTGTCTCCCGAGAGTTCGACTTGCCAGTTGGACGGATCATCATATCTCGGCGCCATCGAATCTTGGCTCCATGCTTGGCTATAAATGCCTAGAAATGTTCGTCCGGAAGCATGGTTCCGTGTTGTCGGCGGCATGACGATGCCATTGCGGCGGTCGGCAGACATTGAGCGCCGAATGGAGCGTCGCCTTCCGGCCGATGGCGCGCTCTGTGCCGTCGATGGAGCATGTCTGCTGGTTCCGGCGCATCAAAGTCCCGCAGTCGGACGTGCTTGTCGCTGCGCCGGGTATCGCCGTCGATGGCTTCGACCACGAGAAGGGCAGGGAGGTGAAGGCGATGCGGGCGGCTCGCCGGCGGTGCCTGCCCATCCGGCCCGGAGCCGATGGGCAGGCACCCTGGTCGAGCCCTCAGCCGACGGGGCCGGCCCTTCCGCAACAGCCGCGCAGGAATACCCGCACTGCCGCCGCGACGGCCGCTTCGATGTCCGCTGCCGACGGGGGCGTGGCTGCAAAGGGCTCGATCGCCGTCGCGATCAGCGCCAGCAGGTGCACGGCCGCGCGGTCCGGATTGTCCAGCCGCAGCAGCCCTTTCTCGCCCAGGCGGGCGAGGTGTTGCGCCAGCGCGTGCCGCACGCGGAGGGGGCCGGCCTGCTGCCAGCGCTCGATCGCCGGCCGGGGAATATGGGCCTGGTCCGCCCGGATCTGCCGGATCAGGGCGAAATGCTCCGGATGATCGGCCCTGGACGCCAGAAGCGCCCCGCCGAAGGCGGCGAGATCGGCGTCCAGGTCGGTCGCGGCGCTCAGATGTCGCTCCATCACGGCGATCTGGGATTGGGCGACGCGCGTCGCGCTGGCCTGGATGACGGCCTCGAACAGCCCGGCCTTGGAACCGAAATGATTGTAGAGGGTGCGGGTGGACACGCCGGCCTCGCGGGCGATGTCATCGATGCCGGCGCGCGCATAGCCGTCCTTGGCGAAAATGCGCAGCGCGCCGTCGATCAGCGCCAGTCGCTTCGTCTCCGGCCGGCCTGATGGGCGATCCTGGTCCGCGATGGTCACCGGTTCCTCATGTGTCCTACAACGATCGTTTTACTTCTGTGCAACGACCGTTGTAGGGTAGCCGCCGGATATCGATTGCGGAAGGCGGAGCTCCAATGATCAGGCTGGGGATCGTCGTCGGCAGCACCCGGCCGGGCCGCCGGGCGCCTTTGGTCGCCCGCTGGGTCGCCGAGGCCGCCGGCCGGCACGCGGCGGTCGGGTCGGGAGAGGCGGGCGTCCAGATCATCGATATCGCGGATCACGCCCTGCCGCTGCTGGACGAGCCCGTGCCGGCCATCCGGGGCGACTATCGCCACCTGCACACGAAGGTATGGGCGGCGGCGATCGGCGCCTGCGACGGCTTCATCTTCGTGACGCCGGAATACAACCACTCCTTCCCGGCCGCGCTGAAGAACGCGATCGACTTCCTCCATCGCGAGTGGACCGACAAGGCCGCGGGCTTCGTGGGCTATGGCGCGCTCGGGGCGGCAAGGGCGGTCGAGCAGCTCCGCCCCGTGCTGGCCGAGGTGAAGGTGGCGACGGTCCGGACGCAGGTCCTGCTCTCGAAATACACCGACCGGGAGCTCTTCACCGATCCCGAGACGTGGTCGCCCTCGGCCGAGCAAGAGGCGGTCCTGGCCACGATGCTCGGGGAGGTCATCGCCTGGTCGAAGGCGCTCCGGACGGTGCGGGTCGGGGCTGCGGCGTAGGGCGGACGCGCTGATCTTCGCCCGGCCGCCCGGCGCGGCCTCGGTCAGTAGATAACCCGACGGGCTATCGGAAGAAGCTTTCAGCTTTGAGTCGGCGCTGGAATACTCGAATCCAATTCCCTGATCCTCGCCTCGATCTGGTTTGTGTACTGGTAGATCTCTGTCAGATCGGAGAGCGGGTGTCTGATTTCCTCTTTGCCTTCGAACAGCCCAAGGTGTTTGGTGGTCAACCCATTGAAGTGCAGGCGCGCGATGCTCTTTCGGTTGTTGTCGTCCAGCAACACGGCGCAATAGGACTTGGCGTCACGGATCACGACGCGCTTGGGGCTGGTGATCCGGGAGACGATCGCCTGAATGATATGGAAGCCCGAAATCTGGAGTGGACCCCGCTGGTGAGACAGGGAAAATAGGGACAGTTCTCTGAGAAGGAGAACCGATGTCCAAGCGGGAGAGCCGGACCTTCAGCCGGG
>NZ_JBHYMS010000106.1:0-12016 GCF_042743185.1 Inquilinus sp. NPDC058860
GGCAAAACCCCCTCCCCCTACCCCCCTCCCGCGGGGGGAGGGGGGACTCAAAAGGATTGATCGCCAGCAAAGGCCCAAAGCGACCCTCATGCCGCCGACCGGCCGGCGCGGCGGCGGCGTTTCGGGGCGGCCGCCAGGGGCTTGGCCACCGGGTCGGCCAGAACCTCGGCCAGGGTCTTGCGGATCTGGGCCAGCTTGGCGTCGTGCTCGACCTTCAGCCCGAACACGTCCTTGACGTAGAACACATCGACGGCGCGGGCGCCGAAGGTCGAGATCTTGGCCGAGGAGATCTGCAGGCCGAGGCCGGTCAGGGCCCGGCCGACCGCGTGCAAGAGGCCCGGCCGGTCGCGGCCGTTCAGCTCGATCACCGTGTGGGTGCGGCTGGCCTCGTTGTCGACCAGCACGCGCGGCGCGATCGACACCGAATGCAGCCGCGGATAGCTGCGGTGCCGCCGCTCCAGCTCCGCCGACATCTTCATCTCGCCGGACAGGCTGCGCTCGATCGCCACCTGCACCCGGGCCCGCTTCTCCGGCGCGTCGAAGGCGCCGCCCTCGACCGCGTCCTGGACCAGGAAGGTGTCGAGCGCCATGCCGTCGGCGAAGGTGAAGATCTTGGCCTCGACGATGGTGCCGCCGGACACGGCGATGGCCCCGGCCAGGCGCGAGAACAGGCCGGGGTGGTCGGCGGTGTGGATGGTCAGCTCGGCCACGGTGCGCTGCCGGTCGACCTGGATGTCGATCGCCAGCGCCTCGCCTTCCGCCTCGGCGCCGCGCACCAGCCGGGCGTGGCGGGCCTGGGTGGCGCCGTCGAAGGCCAGCCAGTAGGCGCGGCTGGCCTTGCCGAGATAGGCCTCGACCGCGGCGGTCGGCCAGTCCGCCAGCGCCTGGCGCAGCAGGTCCTTGGCCTGGTCGACGCGGTGCTCGACCCCGACCGCCTCATCGGCGCCGGACAGCCGCTCCTCGGCCCGGTGGTACAGCTCGGCCATCAGCGTCGCCTTCCAGGCGGTCCAGCGGCCGGGCCCGACGGCGCTGATGTCGGCCGCGGTCAGCACCAGCAGCAGGCGCAGCCGCTCCGGGCTCTCGACCGCGGCGACGAAGTCCTGCACCGTCTTGTCGTCCTCGATGTCGCGCTTGAAGGCGGTGTCGCTGAGCAAGAGGTGCCAGCGCACCAGCCACTGCGCCGTCTCGGTCTCCTCCGGCGTCAGGCCGAAGCGGGGGCCGAGCTTGCGCGCCACCCGCGCGCCCAGCACCGAATGGTCGCCGCCGCGGCCCTTGGCGATGTCGTGGCACAGGAGGGCGACGTAGAGCGCCCGGCGCGACCCGGTCTTGCGCATCACCTGGGTGGCCAGCGGCAGCGTCTCGGCGGCATCGCCGGCCTCGATCCGGTGCAGGATGCCGAGCGCGAACAGCGTGTGCTCGTCGACCGTGTAGGTGTGGTACATGTCATACTGCATCTGCGCCACCACCCGGCCGAAATCCGGGATGAAGCGGCCCAGCACGCCGGCCTCGTTCATCCGCCGCAGCGGGATCTCGGGGTCCTGCTCCGCGGTCAGGATCTCGAGGAAGATGCGGTTCGCCTCCGGGTCGTCGCGGAGGCCCGCGATCAGGTCGATGTTGCGGGTGATCAGCTTCAGCGCCGCCGGATGGATGTCGAGGTCGCGCGCCTGGGCCACCCGGAACAGCCGGATGATGTCGACCGGGTGCTCGCGGATCTGCTTCTCGCCGGCCAGGCTGATGCGGTCGCCGTCGAGCGGCAGCCCGTCGACCAGCGGCGCCGAGAATCCCAGGAAGGCCAGGCCGCGCTTCGGCCGGCGCTGGCTTTCCGCCTCCAAGGCCGCGCAGAAGATCCGGGTCAGGCTGCCGACCTCCTTGGCGACCAGGAAGTAGTGCTTCATCAGCCGCTCGACGCCCTTGGCGCCGGCATGGTCGGTATAGCCGGCGACGCGCGCCAGCTCCGGCTGCAGGTCGAAGGTCAGGCGGTCCTCGGCCCGGCCGGTCAGGTAGTGCAGGTGGCAGCGCAGGGCCAGCAGGAAGCTCTCCGACCGGCGGAAGCGCCGCGCCTCTTCCGCCGTCAGCACGCCCTTGGCGACCAGGCCGTCGACGTCGTCGACCTGGTACAGGTACTTGCCGATCCAGAACAGGGTCTGCAGGTCGCGCAGGCCGCCCTTGCCCTCCTTCACATTGGGCTCCAGCACGTAGCGGCTGTCGCCCATGCGGCGGTGGCGGCTGTCGCGCTCGGCCAGCTTGGCCTCGGTGAAGGCGGCGCCGGTGCCGGCCGCCACCTCCTCGACGAAGCGGCGGCGCAGCGTGTCGTACAGCGACGGCTCGCCCCACAGCAGCCGCGTCTCCATCAGGCTGGTGCAGATGGTGGTGTCGGTGCGGGCCAGGCGCAGGCTGTCGTCGACCGAGCGGACGGAATGGCCGACCTTCAGCCCGAGGTCCCACAGCAGGTAGAGCATGTACTCCACCACCTGCTCGACCCGCGGGTTGCGCTTGTAGGGCAGCAGGAACAGGAGATCGATGTCGGAGAAGGGCGCCAGCTCGCCCCGGCCGTAGCCGCCGACCGCGGCGACGGCGAAGCGCTCGCCCACGGTCGGGTTCGACACCGGGAACAGCCGCGACACCGTGAGCGAGGCCAGCGCCCCGATCAGCACATCCATCAGCCAGGCGGATTCGGCGACGCAGGCATCGGCCGTCCCCGCCTCCTCGACGAAGCGGCGGCGGATCACCGCGCGGCCGGTGGCCAGGGCCTCGCGCAGCGCCGCCAGGATCTCGACCCGCTGCGCCTGGGCATCGCCCTGCGTCATCGCCTCGTTCAGCCGCCGCTCCAGCGCCGCCGGGTCGACGATGTCGAGCGGCGCCTCGATCCGCTCGCCGTGCCATGTCGCGGTCGCAGCCGGCGCCGCGGCGGCCGGAACGGCGGCGGCCGCGCCGTAGGGCAGGAAGCGGCGGAGGCGACCCCGAAGGCCGGGGCGTGCGCCAGCAGGCGATGCGATCTCGTCGGGCATGATTTGTCTTAAATGAGCAAAGCCTTCAAAGCATACAACCGTTCGAGCGCTTCGCGCGGGGTCATCGCGTCGGGGTCGAGCCCGGCGAGCGCGGTCTCCAGCTCCGACGGGCCGGCCGGCGCTGTCGGGGCTGCGGCCGGCCGGGCGGCCGCGGCCGAGAACAGCGGCAGGTCGTCGACCAGCCGGGCGACGCTGCGGCCTTCCTTGCCTGCCTCCAGCGCCTCCAGCACCTCCTGCGCCCGGCCGACCACCGCGGTCGGCAGCCCGGCCAGCCGGGCGACATGGATGCCGTAGGAGCGGTCGGCGGTGCCCGGCGCGACCTCGTGCAGGAAGACGATGTCGCCCTGCCATTCCTTCACCCGCATGGTGTGGCAGGCGAGGCGGGGCAGCCGCGCCTGCAGCGCCGTCAGCTCATGGTAATGGGTGGCGAACAGGGCCCGGCAGCGCGTGGTCTCGTGCAGGTGCTCGACGCAGGCCCAGGCGATCGACAGCCCGTCGAAGGTGGCGGTGCCGCGACCGATCTCGTCGAGGATCACCAGCGCCCGCGGGCCCGCCTGGTTCAGGATCGCCGCGGTCTCCACCATCTCGACCATGAAGGTGGAATGGCCGCGGGCCAGGTCGTCGGCGGCGCCGACGCGGCTGAACAGCCGGTCGACCACGCCGATCTCGGCCTCCTCCGCCGGCACGAAGCCGCCCATCTGGGCCAGGACCGCGATCAGCGCGTTCTGGCGCAGGAAGGTCGACTTGCCGGCCATGTTCGGGCCGGTCAGCAGCCACAGCCGGCGGTCTTCCGACAGGTCGCAATCATTGCCGACGAAGGCCGCGCCTTGAGCCTCGGCCAGGGCGATCTCGACCACCGGGTGGCGGCCGCCCCTGATGCGGAAGCCGGTGCCGTCGGTCACCTTCGGCCGGCAGTAGCGGCGCTCGACCGCCAGCTCGGCCTGGCTGGCGGCGACGTCGAAGCCGGCCAAAGCGCGGACGGCGCCGGAAATCGCCTCGGCCCGGCCGCCGGCCTCGGCCACCAGGTCGGCGAACAGGCGCAGCTCCATCGCCAGCGCCTTGTCCGCCGCCTCGGCGATCGACCGCTCCAGCGTGCTGAGCTCGACCGTGGTGAAGCGCATCGCCGAGGCCATGGTCTGGCGATGGATGAAGGTGCCGGCATGCGGCGGCTGCAGCAGCTTCTCCGACTGGTTGGCCGAGACCTCGATATGATAGCCGATGACGTTGTTGTGGCGGATCCGCAGCGTCGGGATCTTCGTCTCCTCGGCATAGCGCTGCTGCAGCGCCGCGATCAGCCGGCGGGATTCGTCGCGCAGGGTGCGGACCTCGTCCAGCTCCGGCAGGTAGCCCTGGGCGATGAATCCGCCGTCGCGGATCAGGAGCGGCAGGTCCTCGGCCAGCGCCCGGGCCAGCCGGTCGACCAGCGCGTCGTGCTCGCCGAGCTCGGCCGCGGCGCGGGACAGCAGCGGCGGCAGGTCGAGGAAGCGCGGCGCGCCCAGCCTTTCGCGCAGGCGCCCGCCCTGACGCAGCGCGTCGCGGATCGCCGCCAGGTCGCGCGGGCCGCCGCGGCCGAGGCCGAGCCGGGTCAGCGCCCGCTCCGCATCCGGGCAGGCGCGCAGCAGCGCGCGCAGGTCGTCGCGCAGCCTGCCGTCCTCGACCAGCGCCTGGACGGCGTCCAGCCGCTCGGCCACCGCCTCCGGGTCGGTCAGCGGCGCCGCCAGATGCCCGGCCAGCATGCGGGCGCCGGGGCCGGTGACGGTGCAGTCGATCGCGGCCAGGAGGCTGCCGCGGCGGTCGCCCGACAGCGTCCGGGTCAGCTCCAGGTTGCGGCGGGTGGCGACGTCGATCTCCATCACCGCGCCGCGCGGCAGGCGGCGCGGCGGCGACAGCCGCGGCAGCGCCTTCTGGGTCAGCTGGATGTAGTCGACCAGGGCGCCGGCGGCCGCGACCTCGGCCCGCTCGAAATGACCATAGGAATCGAGCGTGCCGACCCGGAACAGGTCCTGCAGGCGGCGCCGGCCGTTCTCGCTGTCGAAGCGGGCGGAGGGCTGCGGTGTCAGCCGCATCTTCCATTCGCCGAGCAGCTCGAACAGCTCCGGATTCTGCAGCACCCGCTCGGGCAGCAGGATCTCGCTGGGGTCGAAGCGGGCCAGGGCCGCGGCCAGCCGGTCGGGCGCGGTCGGCTCGGTCACCAGCTCGCCGGAGGAGATGTCGACCGCGGCGATGGCGAGGGTGCCGGCGACGTCGGCCAGCGCCACCAGGTGATTCGCGGCGCGGGGCTCGAGCAGCCCGTCCTCGGTGACCGTGCCGGGGGTGACGATGCGCACCACCTCGCGCCGCACCAGGGTCTTACCGGAGCGCTTCCTCGCGTCCTCCGGGCTTTCGGTCTGGTCGCACAGCGCGACGCGGAAGCCCTGCCGGATCAGCCGGGCCAGATAGGCCTCGTGGCTGTGCGCCGGCACCCCGGCCATCGGGATGTCCTCGCCCTGGTGCTGGCCGCGCTTGGTCAAAGCGATGTCGAGCGCCGCCGCGGCCTTGACCGCGTCGTCGAAGAACATCTCGTAGAAATCGCCCATGCGGAAGAACAGCAGGCAGTCCGGATGGGCCGCCTTGGCCTCCAGATACTGCGCCATCATCGGCGTGACGGAGCTGTCGGTCGTCGCGGGGGTGCTGCTGTCGGGCAAGGCTGTCGACACGGGGATGCGGGATCGGATCGGCGAAGCGCGGACCCTAGCACGCACGCGGCGATGTCGGAACGCGGTTGCGCCGATGGCCCCGAGAGTAAATCGGGTAGAGAGACTCACCAGGGCCCTTGTTGTAATTTTCTGTCATTGCCGGGCTTGACCCGGCAATCCAGAAGATGTCGACAGCCTCTGGATGCCCGGGGCAAGCCCGGGCATGACAATATAGGTTTATATTCCTTTGTTCGATTGACTTAGCCGGCATGCCGCTTCAATCCGTTGGAGAAGGGGAAGTCGAGGCCGCCGGTCAGGCAGCCTCGACCCGGTGCAGGATTCGCTGCAGCACCAGCTCGTCGCCCAGGGTCTCGCCCGTCTCGACGAAGCCTTCGGAAGCGTAGAGCCGGCGGGCGGCGGCGTTGTCCGGCATCACGCCCAGCAGCACCCGCTCGCCGCGGGGCAGCCGGTCCATGATGGCGAGCGTCGCCCGCAGGGCGGAGCGGCCGAAGCCGCGGCCCTGGTAGCGGACGTCGATCATCAGCCGGTAGATCCAGCGATGGCCGTCCTCGGGGTCCAGCGCGTGCATGACGAAGCCGACCGGCCCGCCATGCGCGGCGTCGCAGACGCCGAGCGCCGCGCACCAGGGCGAGGTGTCGGCCTCGGCGATCGACTCCGCATTGCTGGCGACGAAGCCCGCCTGGTCCGGCGCGACCCGGAGCGAGCCGAACACGGCCCGGTCCTGCGCGGTGACCAGGGGGACAAGCCGCACCGCCGGCGCGGCCGGCTGGGGCGGCGCACGATATGCGTACATGATTATAGTCCTATCCAGCGTCGAATGCCCCGCAGCCGGGGCGGCGACATGCGGTCGCGCCCGGCCGGAGGCCGATGGGACAAGGGTCTATCGACGGGGAAAGGCGGGGCGGCGCCCGAAGGCCCCGCCCCGCTGCCGTATCAAGATCGTAACCCGACGTCCCGTTTCAGATGCTCGCTCAGCGAGTCGGTGTCGCGGGGTTTTCGGCGCGGCGTCACGAGGACGCGGCCCAGCTCCGCAAAGGCGACGACGACGAGCGACAGAGACGGACGGAAGGCACGCTTCTCGTTCGAAACGAACATGATGGTCTCCATGAGGTCTGGAGGTGGGAAGATCGTCCGGCCGGCAAGGGTCGGGCCCATGAGGGTCGGGCCCATGAGAGTCGGACGGGGCGAATCCGCCAAGCGGGATGCCGGGCGGAATGGGGTGGACAGTTGGAGGGACGATCGGATGCGGAGTCGTCGGAGGCGGCCCGTGAGGGACGTCCGGCGTGTCGGCAGCGATCAGGTCAGCGCAGGGAAAATGTCACGTCGCGAGTCGACGAAGACTGATCGTGCAGACGTTCAGGCGGCCTTGCCGCGATAAGCGAGAACGATGGTCATTGCACGATCCTCCCTGGAATTGGAGTGGAGATGAGGAATACGGGATCGCCGCTGCGCTGCGCAAGCGGCTTTTCAAGGGGTCGCGCGAAGATGGCGCGGCGTTGCACGGAAGCCACAGTCGGAAGGGCCGGGCCGCAATGGGCTTGACGGTCCCTCCCGCCGAAGGGTCCATTACTCGGCCCGCCACGCTGCGCCGCCGGACACGATGACCAAGACCTCGCTCGACGACGATGCCCTCGCCCTGCACGCCCAGGGCCGCCCCGGCAAGCTGGAGATCAGCGCCACCAAGCCGCTGACCACCCAGCGCGACCTGTCGCTGGCCTATTCCCCGGGCGTCGCCGCGCCGTGCCTGCGGATCCATGCCGATCCGGCCACCGCCTACGACTACACGGCCAAGGGCAATATCGTCGCCGTGATCTCGAACGGCACCGCGGTGCTGGGGCTGGGCGACCTCGGCGCCCTGGCCAGCAAGCCGGTGATGGAGGGCAAGGCCGTCCTGTTCAAGCGCTTCGCCGATGTCGACGGCTTCGACCTCGAGGTCGACACCCGCGACGTCGACGAGTTCGTCAACTGCGTGCGCTTCCTGGGCCCGTCCTTCGGCGGCATCAACCTCGAGGACATCAAGGCGCCGGACTGCTTCATCATCGAGGCCCGGCTGCGCGAGCTCCTGGACATCCCGGTGTTCCATGACGACCAGCACGGCACCGCGATCATCGCCGCGGCCGGGCTGATCAACGCGCTGGAGCTGACCGGCCGCAGCATCGGCGACACGCGCCTGGTGCTGAACGGCGCCGGCGCCGCCGCCATCGCCTGCGTCGAGCTGTTCAAGTCGCTGGGCGTGCCGGCGCAGAACATCATCCTGTGCGACAGCAAGGGCGTGATCTGGCAGGGCCGCACCGAGGGCATGAACCAGTGGAAGGCGGCGCATGCCGTCGACACGCCGCACCGGACCCTGGCCGACGCGGTCAAGGGCGCCGACGTCTTCATCGGCCTGTCGGTCAAGGGCGCCATGACCCAGGAGATGGTGAAGTCGATGGCCGACCGGCCGATCGTCTTCGCCCTGGCCAACCCGGACCCGGAGATCGCGCCGGACGAGGTCAAGGCGGTGCGGCCCGACGCGATCATCGCCACCGGGCGATCGGACTATCCGAACCAGATCAACAACGTGCTGGGCTTCCCCTACATCTTCCGCGGCGCGCTGGACGTCCGTGCCAGCACCATCAACGAGGCGATGAAGCTGGCCGCGGCCCATGCGCTGGCCCGGCTGGCGCGGCAGGACGTGCCGGACGAGGTCGACAGCGCCTATTCCGGCCGCCGGCTGCGCTACGGCCCCGACTACATCATCCCGGTGCCGTTCGACCCCCGGCTGATCGAGGAGATCCCGCTGGCGGTGGCCGAGGCGGCGATGGAATCGGGCGTCGCCCGCAAGCCGATCACCGATGTCGCCGCTTACCGCCAGAGCCTGCGCCGCCGCCTGGACCCGACCGCGGACAAGCTGCAGCTGATCTTCGACAAGGTGGCGTCGGCCGAGACCCGCGTGGTGTTTGCCGAGGGCGAGGAGGAGCGGACGATCCGCGCCGCCATCGCCTTCCGCGCCCAGGGCTACGGCACGCCGATCCTGATCGGCCGCGAGGAACGGGTGCGCGAGACCATGGCCCGGATCGGCCTGCCCGAGGCGACGGTGGCGGAGCTGGAGATCCACAACGCCCGGCTGTCGCGCCACAACGAGCGCTACATCGACTTCGTCTACGGCCGGCTGCAGCGCCAGGGCCTGCTGCAGCGCGACGTGGCCCGCATGGTGAACCAGGGCCGCAACATCTTCGCCGCCTGCATGGTCGCACATGGCGACGCCGACGCCATGGTCACCGGCCTGACCCGCAACTTCACCACCTGCTTCGAGGAGATCACCCGGGTCATCGACCCGTCGCCGGAGCATGTGCCCTTCGGCCTGTCGATGCTGACGGTGCGCGGCGGCACGGTCCTGATCGCCGACACGACGGTGCATGAGCGGCCGGACCCGGAGCTCCTGGTCGACATCGCCCTGCAGGCCGCGGCCAAGGCCCGGGCGCTTGGGCACGAGCCGCGCCTGGCCTTCGTCTCCTCCTCCAATTTCGGCCAGCCGATGCGCGAATTCACCCAGCGCATCCGCGACGCGGTGACGATCATGGACGCCCGGGCCAAGGCCGGCGGGGTCGATTTCGAATACGATGGCGAGATGACCGCCGAGGTGGCGCTGGACTATGCGCTGATGAAGCGGCTGTATCCCTTCGCCCGCCTGTCCGGCCCGGCCAACCTCCTGATCATGCCGGCGCTGAACGCGGCCAATATCGGCGCCAAGATGATCCAGAAGCTGGCCGGCGCCTCGCTGATCGGCCCGCTGCTGTGCGGGCTGCAGAAGCCGGCGCAGGTGGTGCAGATGGGCGCCACCGTGAACGAGATCGTCACCGCGGCGGCGCTGGCCGCCTACGACGCCCTGGCGCAGCGGCGCTAGGACGGGCGCGAGAGCCGCGGCGCCAGGGCGAAGGCGAGCGGGACGGTGGCGAGCGCCGTCGCCGCCGTCGCCGCGGTGGCCCAGACCGGGCCGACCGCGTCGCCCAGCAGGCCGTAGGCCACGGGCGACACGGCGCCGGAGCCGATGACGCCGGTGTAGAACAGGGCGAAGGCCCGTTCCACCCGGTGCGGCGGCGCCAGCTCCGGCACCGTGCCGTACAGCACCGACGACGTGCCGTTGAGCATCAGCCCCAGCACCGGCAGCAGCAGCATCGCCGGGACCAGCGGCAGGACCAGGACGGCGGCGATGCCGGCGGCGGTGCCGCCCTCGGTCAGCAGCACGGTCCGCAGCAGCCCGGCGCGGGCGCCGAGCCAGCCGCAGGCGAACTTGCCCGCGGCGCCGCCCAGGAACACCAGGGACAGGGCCAGCCCGACCATCGGCAGCGAGGCCCCCTTCGCCTGCAGCAGGAACGGCAGGAAGGTGAGCAGGCCCATGCGCACCCCGGTGTCGAGCATGCCGATGGCGAACAGGAGGCCGAAGCCGCCGCGGCCCCGGCCGGCGGGCTCTTGCCGGGCCGGGCCAGCATCCGGCCGGCCGATCGGCGGCAGCCACAGCGCCACCGCGGCGGCGACGGCCAGCCCGAGCCCGGCGAGGAGCCAGAGCGCCGGCCGCCAGGGCATGAGGACGAGCAGCCCCGAGGTCAGCGCGGGAATCGCCGCCTTGCCGAGGTCGCCGGTGAAGTTGTAGGTGCCGAGCGGCCCGCGCGCCGCGCCGCCATAGGCGCGCGACACGGCGGCCGAGGCGATCGGGTGCTGGGTGGCGGACCCGGCGCCGGAGATCGCCAGCGCCACGCCGAGGCCGACGAGCCCGCCGGACCAGCCCGCCAGGGCATAGCCCAGGCCGGCGACGGCGGTGCCGAGGGCGAGGACGGCGCGGCCGCCGATCCGCTCGGCCAGCCGGGTGGCCGGCACCTGGAGCACGGCCATCGCCCCGGCATAGAGCCCGCGCAGCAGCGCCAGGGCGCCGTAGCCCAGGGCGAATTCAGCCTGCCAGACCGGGAGCAGGACATAGATCAGGTCGGTGTAGCCGTCATGCAGGGCATGCGCCACGCCGGCGACGGCGAGCGTCCGCGCGGCGCGGCCGGACGGGGCGGGATTGCGGATTGCCTGGTCAGGAAAACTCACGGAGCGCAACGGCATCTCCCTACGAGGCCGGCGGCCTCGGTGCGTCGGGTGTGAGAAAGGGCTCACGAGAGAAGATGTGACGCTTCCATGACGGCGGCAAACGAGTAATGCTGCGCCATCGTGTCAATAAATCTCACCAGGAACATGTCCACCGGCCGTCGCCGCCTGCCGCCGCTGAACGCCCTCCGCGCCTTCGAGGCCGCGGCCCGGCACGGCAGCTTCCGCGATGCCGCGGCGGAGCTCGGGGTCACCCATGGGGCGATCAGCCGGCATGTCCGCCTGCTGGAGGACTGGCTGGGGCCGCCCGGCCTGTTCCGGCGGCTCAACCGGCGCGTCGTCCTGACCCCGACCGGCGCCGCGCTGCTCGCCGACACCGGCGCGGCGCTGGACCGCCTCGCCGCCGCCGCGGAGCGGCACCGGGCCCGCCGCGGCGCGCCGGCCCCGGCGGTGCTGCGGGTCAACGCGCTGGCCACCTTCAGCCTGCGCTGGCTGCTGCCGCGCCTGGCCGGATTCCGCGACCGCCATCCCGAGATCGAGGTCCGTCTCACCACCTCGAACGAGCCGGTCGACGCCCTGCGCGAGCCCTATGACGTGGTGATCCGCGGCGGCCCGGACACCTTCTACGGCTTCACCGCGCGGCAGTTCCTGACCGAGCGGCGGCTGCCGGCCTGCAGCCCGGCCCTGCTGGACCGGCTGCCGCTGGCTGAGGTCCCGGACCTGCGGCATCACACGCTGCTGCACGCCTCCAGCCTGCCCAGGGTCTGGGCCGACTGGCTCGCGGCCGCGGGGGCGCCCGGGCTGGACCCGGCGGCCTCCCTGACCTTCGATCACTTCTATCTGACGCTGCAGGCGGCGCTGGACGGCCTCGGCGTCGCCATGGGGCCTTCGGCGCTGATCGCCGCCGATGTCGCGGCGGGGCGCCTGGTCACGCCCTTTCCGGATGTCGGCCTGCCGAGCCGCGCCTATCATGCCTACCGGCCGGAGCCGCAGGCCGGCGATCCCGCCGCCGAGGCCTTCTGCGCCTGGCTGGAGGAGGCGGGGCTCTAGCCCGGATATCTCACACCCCCTGCGTCCTGCGTCGTCTTGCGGCGAGTCGGATGCGGGGGCGGGACGCGAAAAGCGTATAGGGACATACGGTTGAGCGGCCCGCGCCCGCAGGCGGCCGCCGCAAGACGACCCTTCGGGGCGGGTTTATATTGCGCAACGGTGGGTGGGAAGGCGTTGCCGAATGCGGAGGATAGC
>NZ_JBHYMS010000107.1:0-11350 GCF_042743185.1 Inquilinus sp. NPDC058860
ACCCGCGGCAGCTTCCCGAGCGACGAGGCCGCGACCAAGCTGCTGTTCCTGGCGATCCGCAATGCTGGAATCCATTGGAAACGGCCGGTTGAATGTTCCAGGCATCGCAGCAGTGGTCGAGGATGTGGTCGTAGGAGCCGAAGACGCGGTTGGAGAGCCAGTTGTCGCGGAGAAACTGCCAGACGTTCTCGACCGGGTTGAGCTCGGGGGCCTTGGGCGGCAGCGGCAGCAGGGTGATGTTGGCTGGGATAACGAGTTTGTCGGTGATGTGCCAGCCGGCCTGATCGAGCATGATCAGGGCATGGGCTCCAGGATCGACGGCTCGGGCGATCTCATCGAGATGGAGCTGCATGGCTCGGGTGTTGCACTTGGGCAGGACGAGCCCCGCTCCTTTGCCCTTGGCGGGACAGATGGCGCCGAAGATGTAGGCCGACTTGGTGCGCTGGTCGTGCGGCGCGCTGGGCCTCGTTCCGCGCCGTGCCCAGCGCCGCGTGATCTTGTTCTTCTGGCCGACCCGGGCCTCGTCTTGCCACCAGATCTCTATCTCGGTGCCGCCCGGCAGGCGCGCCTGGAGCGTCGCCAACTCCGTGGGGAACTTTTTTTGAAGGCTTCGAGCGCGAACTCGTTCTGGGCATGGTGGCGCGGCCGTGCCGTCAGACGGCGGAAGCCGAGCGCCCGCAGTTCCCGGCCCACCGTGGTCTCGCTCACCACCAGGCCGAACTCGTCGCGGAGCCACAACGCGAGATCCTTCCGACGCCAGCGCACCACGCCGTGGACCGAGGGGATCGGCCCACTCTCGACGATCGCGGCCAACGCCCGGCGATGCGCGTCGGCGAGCCTGGGCTCGGCGCCGGGAGCCGTGCGGTCGAGCAGGCCGTCCGGGCCTTCGGCGTTGAAGCGCAGCACCCAGTCCCGGATCACCTGCAGGCCGACCCCACCCATCGACGCCGCCGTACCCCGGCTGCCGCCGTCGTAGATCACCGCAAGGGCGAGAAGACGACGCGTCTGCTTCGCATCCCGCGACGCCTTCGCCAGACCGCGAAGCGTCGCGCCGTCGTAGTCGGACCGCAGGCCAATCGGCGCTGCCATGGCAAACCTCCTCTCGTTTGCCATGGTGAATCACATCCAGGCCACCGCGGGAACCCCTCATGAGTCCTACTCACAGGCCGCTGGTATAAGGCCTGTTGAGATTCATCTGGAATGGATGACGGCAGCGGCGAGATGGATGAAGGCGGAGAAGCTCTTATCGGTTTTGTCGGCGCGCATGGCGATGCGTTTGAACTCTTTGAGTTTGCAGAAGAAATTCTCGATCAGGTGCCGCCATTTGTACATCTCGGTGTCGATGGGCAGCGGCGTTTTTCGACGCGGGTGCTGGGAGATGACGATCTTGGCCCCGCGTTGGTTGAGGTCGGCGATAATGGCGTTGCTGTCAAAGGCTTTGTCGGCGATCAGGGCGTCGAAGCAGACGCCGTCGATGAGCGGTTCGACGCCGACCGTGTCGAACCGACCGGTCAGCAGGCCAAAGCGCACAAGGTTGCCGAGCGCGTCGCACAGGGCGAGGATCTTGGTCGTCATGCCGCCCTTGGAGCGGCCTATGGCTTGGCTCTGAGTCCCCCTTTTGCGCCCTGGCCGTGGCGGCGGACTTTGACGATGGTGGCGTCGACCATGGCGTATTCCATGTCCGGCTGGTCCGAACAGGCTTCGAAAAGCCGAACGAAAACATCGGCTTTGACCCAGCCGCGATACCGCGTGAAGACGCTGTTCCACTTGCCGAAGAAGGCCGGCAGGTCCCGCCACGGACTTCCGGTCCGAACGATCCAAAGCACGGCTTCGACGAAGAGCCGGTTGTCCTTACCGCTTCGCCCAGGGTCCGTCGACTTGCCCAGGCAATGCGGCTCCATCTTCGCCCACTCGGCGTCCGTCAGCACGAAGCGTTCCATCCGAAGCTTGAATCACGATCAGGCCCGGATGGAAAGCCTGAATATCAACAGACCTTAAACTGGACACCCGTACCCAGTTTGCGGCGAGCAGATCTGGCGGAGCAAATCACTGTAGAGGGCACCCTCTTCCGTACGGGGTCGCGGAGATAAGGGATGCGGCTTCGTCACAATCGCCTCACGAACCTCCCGTGGGGAATAGCCGAAGGCCTGCCGAAAGCTGCGACTAAACTCCGCGGCGCTCGAGAAGCCCAGATCATAGCCGATTTCCTTGACCCGGCGGACTTCGCCCGGATCGGCAAGCCTCGCATGGGCATATGCGAGGCGCCGTCGTTTGATATAACGCTCCACTCCGCCGCAGGGCTCGAACAGTCGATAGACCTGCCGGCGCGAGATGCCAATGATCCGGCAAATCTGGTCCACAGATAGGGAGGGGTCATGAAGATGTTCTTCGACATGCCGTTTCACCCGCTGGATCAAGGCCTCAGCAACCGGGGCCCGCGCTGCGATCAGAGCATCTCGCGTCGGGGCAAGGCAGGCGGCAATCATCGCCTGCGTGGCGGCGATGACATGAGGCGCATCGGCGAGAGTGAACTCCGACATTCGATTGGCGAGGCTATGTATGTGATCCGCTAGAAGGCCAGGGAGCGGACCGGGTATCGATCGGGCATTCAGAGCTTCAGCCAATACCGAAACCTTGCCCATGATCTCCCGCGGGAGAACGACCGCGCTCTCTTCGCAGTCAGTGTACGACGCTTCGTATGGCTGCCCATGATCGTGTATGATGACATTCCCTGATTGAATATTCTGACTCGCGGATACCTTGCCGTATCTGCAAACAAAAAAGCAGAAATGGTCGATCGGATTCCTACGAATCTCCGCAGCCGATCGAACATAGCTGGATGCCGCGATTCGTCTGGTTCCTACTATCATGGATCCCAGAGCGACCAGACGATCCTCTATATCGAAGCCGCTGGCCGGATCTGCCTCAGAAGGAACAATGCGCGCAAACTCGTTGTCGTACGCAAGGACAGCCTCAACTTGCGAAGTCCGTGGCAGACCGCGGGTCGAGTACAATGCTTGCGGTAGATTTTGCACAATCGGTTTGTCTATTGTGACCATACTCGACCTTCTCAGACGTGTATTTTGCGATCGTTTCTCTTCCGTTAAGCCGGCTGTTCGTCGTTGGCCGTCGGCATCAACTTGGCATTCCTTGGCGATGGCAATCTGACCTGCAGGTTGCCGGTCATGGTCGCTGCATTCGTCTCAGTCGGGAGCCCGCCTCAGCAGCGCTGCCGCGGCAGGGATTTGGCGGCGATCTCTCCAACTGGCCGGTTTAGCCTGCCCCCTTCTCCTGGTCCGAGAGGCCTATAGGCAAGCCATGCTCTCTGACGCATGTGTCGAAGGCGGGTCCCCTTCTTGGTGACGGTCTGTATTAAATTTATCTCTAATTTTATAAAATTTGAATGAAGGCCGCAAGAGCGATCAACCTTCCTTGAACGGTTGACGTCGCCATTGCGGTCGCGGCGACCGCCTGGCGGATGCGGGCAAGGTCACGCTCGGTCACGGCCAGCAGGTCGTCGCGCTTGCGCCGGCGCTCAGCCGCCAGCAGCGGGTTGCGGCACAGGATCAGCCGCTCGCCGGGGTGGTCGGGCGAGGCGATCTCGGCGAGGTCGCGGTCGTCGAACAGGGGCAGCTGCAGCGGGCCGCCGTCGGCCAGCGCCCGGATCGCCGGCGCCCTGAGCGTGGTGATCCAGTCGAGTCCGGCCGGCCGGAGATCCTCGCGCTGGTGATCATGCCGCGGTCGCCGACCACCACGACCCGCTCCAAGGATTCCCGGCTTCCCTCGATCCGGAAGCTTCCCCGCGGCCGGCGCCGGCCCGATCCCCTGGCCGATGTTTGGGAAGCCGAGATCGTGCCGATGCTGAAGGCGGCGCCGGGCCTGCGGCCGGTCGCCGTGTTCGAGGAGATGCTGCGGCGCCATCCCGGGCTCGGCCTCGGCGTCCGCCGCACACTGGAGCGCCGGATCCGCGCCTGGCAGGCGCTCCACGGCGCCGAGCAGGAGGTGATCTTCCGCCAGGTCCACGAGCCGGGACGGCTCGGGCTGTCGGATTTCACCGACATGGCCGATCTCGGCGTCACCATCGCCGGCGTCGTGCTCGACCACCGGCTCTACCACTTCCGGCTTGCCTACAGCGGCTTCGAGCACGGCCATGTCATCCTCGGCGGCGAGAGCTTCGTCGCTCTGGCCGAAGGGCTGCAGAACGCGCTGTGGGCGGTCGGCGGCGCGCCGTACGAGCACCGCAGCGACAGCCTGTCGGCGGCGTTCCGCAATCTCGACCGAGGATACGCTGCTGCTGCGCGGCACGCGCGCGTTCGACGATCTGGCGGCCTACCGCCGCTTCGTCGATGAGATCGTCGGCCGCCGCAATGCCCGCCTGGCGAAGCGGATCGATATCGAGCGGGCTGCGCTGCAGGCGCTGCCGCCGCGGCGCACCACCGACCACGAGGAGACAATCGTCAGCGTGACTTCCGCCGGCGGCTTCACGCTGCGCAAGGTGTTCTACACCGTGCCCTCCCGCCTGATCGGCCACCGGCTGCGCGTCCGCCTCTATGACAACCGGCTGGAGCTCTTCATCGGCGGCACGCCGCTGATGACGCTCGCCCGCGGGCGAGCCCAGGCCAAAGGCCAGCGCGGGCACGTCGTCGACTACCGGCACGTCATCCACTCGTTGCGGCGCAAGCCCATGGCGCTGCTCAACCTGGTCTATCGCGACCAGCTCTTCCCACGCCGGGCCTATGCCCGCACCTTCGACGCGCTCCTCGCCCAGGGGGCGGAGCGCGCCGCCTGCCGGACCATGGTCGAGCTGCTCGCGCTCGCCCATGAGCGGGCCTGCGAGGCCGCGCTCGCCCAGATGCTCGACGCCGGCCTGGCCGATGGCCGGCTGCCCGACATGGCCGCCATCCGGGCCCACTTCGCCCCAGATCCGTCCAGCATCCCGACCGTGCGCGTCGACCTCGCCCCGCTTAGCGCCTATGACGAGCTCGGCACCGTCCGGGGCACGGCGGCTCACCCGGGAGCCTCGGCATGAGCGCCACCGATCCGATCGACGCCGGCCGGCTCGGCCTGCTGCTCAACGACCTCAGGCTCCCCGCCATCAAGGTCATGTGGCCCGACTTCGCCGCCCGCGCCGATGCCGAGGGCTGGCCGGCCGCGCGCTTCCTCGCCGCCCTGGCCGAGCACGAGATCGCCGAACGCGCCCGGCGGCGCTTCGAGCGCCATCTCGAGGAGGCCCGCCTGCCGCCCGGCAAGACGCTGGCCACCTTCGACTTCGACGCCGTGCCGATGATCAGCAAGGCTCAGGTCATGGCGCTCGCCGCTGGCGACAGCTGGATCGAGAAGGGCGCCAATCTGGTGCTCTTTGGCCCGCCCGAGTCAGCTTTATGATGCTTATCTCGCTATGTGGTTAGAAAGCCGGGACATTCTGGCCGGGATCGCCGGACGGCGGCCGCCTGAGGCGGCGTGCGGCGGCCGCGGTTCGGACGGCGTCGGCCGCAAGGTCGACGGCGCGGATCACCCAGGGGGCGCCTTTGCAGGCCTGGCTCGCCGGAAGGATCTGCTCCTGGATCAGGCGCCGGACCGTCGCCCCGCTGACCTGCAGGATGCCGGCCGCCTCGTCGAGGGAGACCTCGCCGCGCTTGGTACGCTCGCCGGGGCGATAGGCTTGGATGCCGTGGTGGTTGCGCAGCGAGCAGACGCGGACCCGCGTCCAGCCATGGCCTCGGCCGGTCGTCTTGCCGGCGCGGTTGAGGATGGCGGCGATCGCCGGGTCGGGCATCAGCCGTGCCAGCGCCACCACATCGGCATCCGTCCGCCAGCGATGCTGTCCGGTGCGGTTCCGGCGTACGCGCAGGGGCGTATGGTCGCCGCCCTGCCAGCGGACGACCAGGTCGAGCGCGTCGGCCTCGACCCGCACGACGATCTCGTCGATCAGCGTGCGGAGGATCCGCTTGCGCGTCGCCGGCGTGGCGCCGGGGCTGTGCCAAGCCCGCTCGACGTCAGCCCCAAGGCCGAGCAGATGCTCCCGCTCCGCGGCAGACAAGGTGGCCTGAGGGCGCGCAGCCAGCGCGTCCCGCTCATCCTGCAGCGCCTGGGCGGCGAGGAGGCGGTCGTTCCAGCGCCGCTCCAGCTCGCCCGCGACAAGGCGGTTGTCCGGATCCACGGCATCGTACTGCCGTCGCGCCCGGGCGGCTTCGTAGCGGGCCTGCTCGAGCGCGAGTTCGATCTGGCGCAGCTTCTCGGCATGCTCGACTTGCCGCGCCTCGACGGCCGCGGTCGCGGCCTCGATGCCGAGCGGCTGCAGGCGTGCGATCACCTCGGCGCCGACCGCCTGGTCGATCCGCAGGCCGCCGAACGAGATGCAGCGATCCCCGCCATGATTGAGGTGCCCGCCGCGGCAGTGGTACCGGCCGACATCGCCCTTCGTGCCGCTGTAGGCGACATGCAGCTTGCGGCCGCAATGGCCGCAGCGCAGCAGGCCGGCCAACAAGGCGCCGCCACGCCGCACCGAGCCGCGGCTCATGAAGCTCCGGCCGTTGGCGTTGTCGCTGATCAGGCGTTGATTCCTCTCGAACTCGGCCCAGCCAATGTAGCTCTCATGGTGGTCGAGGATCAAAGCCTCCCACGCGCTCCGGTCCTTGCGGAAGCCGCGCACGACCCGCTTGCGGCCGGCCTCGATGGTCACCCGACTCCCGCTCCGCCCAAAGGCATAGGCGCCGGCGTAGATCGGGTTGGTTAAGATGCGGTGCAGGGTGTTGTAGACCGGCAGCTTCCAGGTGACGCTGCGGCCCTCGGCGCCGGAGGTCACCGCCGGCAGCGGCAGCCGCTCCTGGCGCATCCAGAGGTGCACCTGGCGGACCGTCTGCAGCTCGGCGAACTTCGCGAAGACCAGCGCGATCGCCTCCTGGGCCCGCCGGTCTGGGTCCTTCTCGATGCGGTCGCGCTGCGCCTTCACATAGCCGACAGCGACGTTCAGGAACAGCTCGCCGCGACGCGCCTTCTGCTTCAGGGCCGCCTGCGAGCGCTGCCGGAACAGCGACAGCTCCATCTCGCTCATCGTGCCCTTCATGCCGAGCAGCAGGCGGTCGTTCGGGTGCCGGGGGTCGTAGACACCGTCCTCGTCGACGATCAGCGTGCCGACCAGGGCGCAGAACTCCAGCAGCGTGTGCCAGTCCCGGCCGTTGCGGGCGAGCCGCGAGGCTTCGATCGAGACCACGGCGCCAACCCGGCCCTCGCAGATCGCGGCGAGCAGCCGCTCAAATCCGGGGCGGGCGACACCGGAACCGGAGCGGCCGAGATCGTCGTCGATCACCTCGACGGCGGACCAGCCAAGCGTCCGGGCGCGGTCGGCCAAGCCGTACTGCCGTCGCCGGCTCTCATGATTGTTGAACATCTGGTCGGCCGTCGATTGCCGGATGTAGACGAAGGCCCCGCGCGCCAGATGCTCAGGCGTGATCCGCGTCATCGCCGCCCTCCGCGCCGCAGGGAGCGTTCGCCTCGGATCACCGCCGACCTGGTGCCGGCGTCGACCGTCGCGGCCCGCAAGGAGGCGGACGATCTGCGCCTCGGCTTGCTGCCCGATCCCGTCGCCTGGCTCGCCGAGAAGCGACAGGAGCTGGCCCTCAAGCTGCAGCAGCTGGCGAATCGTGCCCGCGCCGGCAAGCTCACGGGCGTCCGCCTGGCCGACGGCAAGCTGGTGGTCTCGCCGGAGCGCTCGACCGTGCCCAAGGCGGCGGAGGCCGCCAAATGGCTGATCCTCGACCGGATGCCGCTGGTGCGGATCACCGATCTGATCGCCGAGGTCGACGGCTGGACCGGCTTCTCCGAGGCGTTCACCCATCTGCGCACCGGCGACCTGCCGCGCAACATCCAGGCGCTGCATGCGGGCATCCTCGCTGACGCCACCAATCTCGGGCTCAAGGGCATGGCGGACGCCCCTGCCGGCGTCACCGCCCGCCAGATCGGCTGGTGCCGCCAATTCCATGCCCATGACACCGCGTTCAAGACTGGCGTCGCCCGGATCATCAACGCGCAGCCGGCCATCCCTACGCTCGGCTCTGGGGCGACGGCACGACCTCCTCCTCCGACGGCCAGTTCTTCCCTGCCGCAGGCCGGGCCGGCAAGCGCAGCGACGTCAACACTCATTACAGCCACGGTCCGGGCGGCAAGTTCTACACCTGGGTGTCCGACCAGCACGGGCACCATCACATCCTGCCGATCGGCGTGACAGAGAGCGAGGCCGCCTATGTGTTGGACAGAATCTATGGCCACGAATCCCGGCTCGACATCGCCGGGCACTATGTCGACACCGGCGGCGCCACCGACCACATCTTCGCGCTGTTCGCGATACTGGGCCGGCGCCTGGTGCCGCGGTTGCGCGACCTGAAGGACCGGTCTCTGTACACCTTCGCCGACGCCGACGCGCTACTACGCCAGCACATCGGCGGCCGGATCGACGACCAGGCGATCCGCGAGGCCTGGGACGAGGTGCTGCGCATCGCCCTGTCGATCGAGGACCGCGAGGTCGCGCCGTCGGTGGTGCTGAAGAAGCTGGCGGCGTCGCCGAAGACCAACCTGCTGGCCCGGGCGCTGCGGGAGATCGGGCGGATCGAACGCACCCTGTTCATGATCGAATGGTACTCCAGCCCGGCGCTGCGCGCCCGCTGTCGCGCCGGGCTGAACAAGGGCGAGGCCGGGCACAAGCTGACCCGGCGGTGTTCTTCCACGAGCGCGGTGAGATCCGCGACGCCTCCTTCGAGACTCAGGCGTTCCGAGCCTCAGCCCTCAACCTGGTGGTTAGCGCCATCATCCTGTGGAATACCGTCTGCCTGTCGCGGGTCGTCGATCAGCTGCGTGCCGAGGGCCACGGCCTGCCGGATGAGATCCTGCGCCATGTCTCGCCGCAGATCTGGGAGCACATCAACCTCATCGGCACCTACGACTGGAGCCAGCACGACCTGCCGTCCCCCGGCTCCTTCCGAGCCCTGCGCGGGCCGACATCCAGACCGGAAAGCCGAGCGGCAGTCTGATCCGGCGGCCGCCCTGTTGCCAGCCCGTTCTCAGTGTCTGACCCGAAAAGAGTTGAGTGATATCAGCCAGTTGTGATTCGGTCGTGGTTGCGAGCTACGACGAAGCACAAGATGGTCTGGACTGATATCACCCGGCCGCAGTATCGGCGGAAGGGGCTGCGGTATTCAAGCGACACGGCGGATGAGGAATGGCGGCTGATCTCGCCGCATCTGCCGCCGCCACGCCGGCTGGGCCGGCCCCGGACCACCGATCTTCGGGCGGTGGTGAATGCGCTGTTCTACATCGCGTCGAGCGGTTGTCAGTGGCGGCTGCTGCCCGACAGCTACCCGCCCTATACGACGGTGCAGCGCTTCTTCTACAGCTGGTGCGACGACGGCATCTGGCAGCGGATCAATCACGAGCTGGTCATGCTGTCGCGCGAGGCCTCCGGCCGCGCGGCCAGCCCCTCGGCCGGGGTGATCGACAGCCAGTCGGTCAAGACCGCCGAGGCGGGCGGACCGCGCGGCTTCGATGCCGGCAAGAAGGTGAAGGGCCGCAAGCGCCATATCGTCACCGATACCGCCGGACATCTCCTCGGGCTCGATGTCCACCCGGCCGATCGTCAGGACCGGGACGGGGCTATGGCCGTGCTGACCTCGATCTGGATGCTGTATCCCTGGCTGCGCCACCTGTTCGCCGACGGCGCCTATGCCGGCGACAAGCTGGCGACTGCGCTCGCCGGATTGGGACAATGGACCATCGAGATCGTCAAACGGTCGAATACCGCCCGGGGCTTCGTCCTGCTGCCCCGGCGCTGGGTCGTCGAGCGAACCTTCGCCTGGCTCGGCCGGTGCCGAAGGCTCGCCAAGGACTTCGAGGCTTCCGTCGCCAGCGCAGAGGCCTGGATCTGGATCGCCAACGTCCGGCTCCTCTCCAAACGACTCGCCAGACACCGCTCCGCTTTATGAGTCAGTCTCTTAGACCAGCCAGGCGCACATGGTGGTCATCGATTCGCGTCGAGGAATTTCTGTCAAGCGCGAGCTCTTCTGCCTCAATTTAGGATAATTTGTCCATAAAATCTTTTCCTTTGTTTTCTTTTTCTGCATATAATCGGAATCATATTTCAGATACCCGATCGAAAAAAACTGGATTTTAAGTGTCTCCGATTCGTCGTTGAGATACTCCGAATCAAGTGATCAGAATTTCGGGCTTCCCTTTCACTTGGAGGACAGACCATGGCAAATTTCACAGGCACTGAAGGTGCAGATATTGTTCCATCACTGCTTTTGGGCCCCGTCCAGGGGCTCGGTGACGACACGATCAACGGCCTGGGTGGCGACGACCTGATCGCCGGCTATTCCGGCAACGACGTCATCAGCGGCGGCACCGGCGCCGACGTGATCATCGGCGGCATCCTCAATGTCGTCGGCGGCATCGGCGACATCCAGCTCTCCGGCGTCGACACGGCTGATTACTCGACGTCCGCCGCCCGCGTGGCCGTCCTCATGTATGAAACCGGCAACCTCGACATCGATATCCTGGGCATCAATCTGGGCCTGACGGGCGTCTCCACCGGCCAAGGTGGCGATGCCGAAGGCGACAGCCTGATCGGCATCACCAATCTCACCGGATCGGCCTTCAACGATTACCTGGGCGGCAACAACAACGAGAACACCCTCGTCGGCGGCGCCGGCAATGATGGCCTGGCCGGCGCCGCGGGAGCCGACGTCCTGGACGGCGGCGCCGGGACGGACATGGCAGACTATCTGATCTCGAACGCTGCGGTGAATGTCAATCTGGCTGCAGGCACCGCCAGCGGCGGCCACGCCGCGGGCGACACCCTGACCAGCATCGAAAACCTGCGCGGATCCGCCTTCAATGATACTTTGACCGGCGATGCTGGCTCCAATCGCCTGTCCGGTGTGGACGGCGTCGATACGCTCGACGGCGGTGCCGGTAACGACCAACTGATCGGTGGCGCTGGAGCCGACGTTCTGATCGGCGGAGACGGCTTCGACTCCGCCCTGTACGACAACGCCGCTGCCGGCGTGACCGCCAGCCTGGCCGACGCCGCAGGCAATACCGGCGACGCCGCCGGTGACACCTATAGCGGCATCGAGCATCTCTTCGGCAGCGCCTTCAACGACGTTTTGACCGGGGATGCCGCCGCCAACTACTTGATTGGCCTGGGCGGCGACGACACCCTCACCGGTGGGGTCGGTGCAGACCGCCTTGTCGGTGGCGCCGGCGCGGACACCTTCGTCTTCTCTGCCGTCGCCGACTCCCGGGCCAAGGTGGCGTTCGACCTGATTACCGATTTCTCCCAGACCGATGGCGACCACAT